>JAOTUX010000008.1 GCA_029863665.1 Candidatus Nitrosopumilus sp. | reverse complement strand
TTATCAATTTCATGATCTTCAAAAAAATTTCTCCTGAATCTGATTGAATTGATTTTAAAATTAATTTAGCAATGGTTGATTTTCCAGAACCTGATTCTCCTGCCAAAACAAACACTTCTCCTTTTTTAAGAAAGAATGAAACATCATCAACAGCTTTAACTGTCATAGACGTAGAACCAAACATATTTTTTTTATGTAGTGTTTTTTTAAATGCTCAACTTTGAGTATTTCCTTCATGTATTATTCTTGAATGTGGGAGTATGTCAAGAAATATGATTTATGCGTAATAGTTGGGATAACGCATTTATGTTAAATAAATACTGGTTTAATACTTGAATAATTATATTCAAAAAAATTCTAATTATAAAAAATATGTTATAGATTTTAAGCTGCAATATTTTAAACCTCATGCCAGTAAAATTGAAAAAACATTTGCTGAGGAAATTTCCTCTAGTTTGAATAGAACCTCTAAATTCATCAGTCCAAAATTCTTTTATGATAAAAAAGGCTCAGATTTATTTGAAAAAATATGTTCTTTACCTGAATACTATCCTACGCAAACTGAAATTACTATTTTGAAGAAGTTACTGGGTGAGTTGCCTTCATATCTTGATGAGTCGTTTCGATTAGTTGAACTTGGAAGTGGCTCATCTGTAAAAACGAGGCTAATTCTTGATGTTCTGGCACAGTCTCAAGATGTAATAGAGTATTTCCCAATAGACATATCTGAAATTCTTACAGAAAGCTCTGAACAATTGTTATCAGATTATGATGGTCTTCACATTACTGGCATAATTGATACTTATGAAGGTGGTTTGGAATTTCTTAAAAACTATGATGATAAAAAGAATTTAATAATTTTTCTAGGTTCTAGCTTTGGTAATTTTTCTTTAAATGACGGCTATGAATTTTTACAGAAAATTCATTCTACTATGAAATCTGGTGATCTGTTTCTAATTGGTTTGGATTTAGTCAAAGATACGCATATTTTAGAATCTGCATATGATGATTTACGAGGAGTAACTGGTGAATTTAATCTCAATGTTCTCTCTAGAATTAATGACGAACTTGATGCTGATTTTAATCTAAATAATTTTTCACACCATTCAATTTACAATGAAGAAGAACAAAGAATTGAAATGTATCTTAAATCACTTGTAAATCAATCTGTTATTATATCAAAATCAAACCTCTTATTGAATTTAAGAAAAAATGAATTAATTCATACAGAATATTCCCACAAGTATAGATTGCCTCAAATTCATAAAATGCTTGATGATGTTGGATTTAAAACTAAACATACTTGGTTGGATGATGACCGATATTTTTCATTAACATTGTTGTCAAAAAATTAACTATCTTCGACACATCGAAATCCTGAAAACAACCATCTTTCATCTAATCTGAAGAAATTTCTATAACTTCCTCTAATTGACATTTTAGGTGTTGCAAAAGAACCCCCTCTCAAAACTTTTTGATTTGTAAACCACTTGTCATTGTATTCATCAAATCCTGATTTGAATCCTGGGTATCCTGTAAATTCTGATGCTGTCCATTCCCAAACATCCCCAATCATGTGCTGACATCCTGATGAACTTACTCCATTTGGATATGTCCCTATCTCAGAACATCCCCAATAATGTGATTCAAATAAATTACATTTTTCCTCTGACGGTTGCTCATTTCCCCATGGGTAGGTGTTTTTTTCTTGTCTCTTTTCATCCCAGCAGGCTGCTTTTTCCCATTCTGCTTCAGTGGGGAGCCTCTTTCCTGCCCATTTACAATATGCTTCAGCTTCATAATAGCTGACATGGCATACTGGTTCATCTGGGTTGATTTCTCTTATTCCTAAAAAGTCTCTTACATACCATTTTTCATTAATTTTTTCCCAATACATTGGCGATTCCCATTTGTTTGCTTTTACTTTCTCCCATCCGTCTGATAGCCAAAATTTGTATGTCTCATATCCACCATCTTGAATAAATTCCATATATTGTTGGTTTGTTACTGGAAATACATCCATTTTGTAATCATTAAGGTACACTTTGTGTTCTGGAAGTTCAATGTCGTAGCAATAGTCTTTTCCATTGTATCCCATTGTGTATATTCCACCTTTGATGAAAACTGATTTTCTCTCAACATTTCCTTGTTTTTTAATTTCATTTTTTCTTACAGGTCTATATTGTTCTGCAAGTAGATGCTGCAAATCATATACTAATAGCTCTTGATGTTGACATTCGTGATGAAATCCCATGGTGATTAATTTGATAGCATCTTCTTTCAAGTCTTGAGATGCAATGAATTTTTCAACTCTTTGATTTATTGTGTTAAAGTATTGGAAAATTTGATCAGTTGTTGGTCTTGAAATTATTCCTCGTAATCCTTTATCATGTGGAACTCCAAACTGTTGATAATAGGAATTTAAATATTCAGAAAATTCTTTTGAATAAAATTCATAACTCTTATCAAGTTTGCTCATTATTGCTTCATAAATCCAACTAACATGACCAATGTGCCATTTTGGTGGACTCATAAAAAATGCAGTCTGAACAACAAAATCATCTGTTGCTAATGTCTTTACAAGTTCTAATGTTCTAGATCTAGTTTCTCTAAATTGTTCTATTAGCGGTTTTTTTTGCTCTAGTTCTGGATTTGAAGTCATTGTTGAAAATTATGTTTTTGTATTATTATATTTGTGGGCATCTTTCTAATATCCTCTTGCAAAAATTGGAATTGAAACGCTTTGCTTTTGACAATACATGCATTTTTTGTCTGTATTCTCACTTCCAAATGGAATAACTCTGATGTCTGCCCCAGTTTCTTCTTTGATTTTTTCTTCGCATTCTGGATCACCACACCAAGGAGAATTTAAGAAACCCCCTTCCTCAATTTTTAATTTAAAATCTACATAATCTGAAATCTCTAAACTATTTTCTCTGGATTGTTCTCTGGATTTTTTTAGCATATTTTCCTGAATTTCATTTAAGATTGTGGGCATTTTTCCAATTTCAGTAAAACCTAAACTTGTTTTTTCATGATTGTATCTTTTTGCTATGATGATACTTTGTTTTTCTATGTCTTTAGGACCAATTTCTATTCGTAGAGGTACTCCTTTTAATTCCCAATCATTGAATTTGTATCCTGGCGATAGTTCACTTCTATCATCCACATTAACTCTAATGTCTGCTGATTCTAGCGTTTCTTTAATTTCTTGCACTTTTGATAATACTTTCTCTTTACCTTCGTTGTTTTTGTAAATTGGAATAATCACTACTTGTATTGGTGCTACTCTTGGTGGTAACACGAGACCTTGATCATCCCCATGAGTCATGATCATTCCTCCTATTAATCTCCAAGATACTCCCCATGATGTTTGCCATGCAAAATGTTCTACATTATCCTTATCTGCAAATTTAACTTCAAATGGTTTTGAAAAATTCTGTCCTAGAAAATGTGATGTACCCATTTGAAGTGCCTTTCCATCAGGCATAATTGATTCCATTGTAGTTGTGTATACTGCCCCTACAAACTTTTCTTTCTCACTTTTCTTTCCTGTTGTTACTGGTATTGCTAATTCTTCTTCAACTGTATTTTTGTAAATTTCTAATATCTTCATCACCTCTTTTTCTGCTTCTTCTTGAGTTGTATGAACAGTATGTCCTTCTTGCCACAAAAACTCTGATGTTCTAAGAAATGGTTTTGTTGCTTTAATTTCTGCTCTTAGTGCTGTATTCCAAAAATTAATCTTTAATGGTAAATCTCTCCAACTTTGAATCCATTTTGCATACATGGTATATGCTAATGTTTCAGATGTTGGTCTTAATGCAAGTCTGTCTCCTACTTCATTATTTCCTGAATGTGTTACCCAAAATACTTCTGGATTAAACCCTGCAAAATGTTTCTGTTCTTTTCCTAATAGTGATTCTGGAATCAATATTGGTAAAAACCCATTTCTAATTCCGTTTTTTGCAAATTTTTTATCAAATGTACTTCTTAGTGATTCCCAGATTGAATATCCGTCTGGTCTGAGAACAATTAACCCTTTGACGGGTGCATAATCTACAAGTTTAGCTTTTAGAACTATCTGTGTATACCATTCACTGAAATCTTCTTTTTTTGAAACTGTAATTCCTACATCCTGCTTACCCAAACTAGAATTCAAAGAATTAATTTAACTAATGAGCGTTTCGTGATATCTCTAATTCTGTAAATGTACTATAGAGAATCTCCTTTACAGAGAACTTTGCCTGTAACTCTGCTTTGGAAATTTGGACAAACAAAACACTGAATAAATTGAATGTCTTCTTTGAATACTGGGCAATCTACTAACTCTTGTTTCATTCTTTTGAGCATTTTGGGACTAACGCCTTTTAATTTTAATTTACCTTTGTCATCCATCATTCCTGATGCTTTTAATTCGTCTTTGATATTTTGTGGAAGTTTTTGTTTTGCTTCTGTTGTTTTAATATCGACTTCATATTTGTGCTCTAATTCGTCCATAAAAAATGTCACGTTAATCGGTGATTTATTACTAGCGTTTTTTAGATTAAAAAAAGTTTAAACTTTAATATAATTAGCAATTTTTTTGCAAATCAGAAATTAATTGTTAATAATTTTTGATGTTGAAGGCGTTTTATATGATGAAGAGTATCTTCCTATCCTTGCAGAGAAACTCGACAAAGAAGATGAGATTTGGAACATTACTAAACAAGGAATTCAGGGAAAAATCAACTGGGAAGATGGACTTAGAACAAGAGTCGCTGCTCTGAAAGGTCTAGATGAAAAGATCTGTCAGGAAGTATCTGATTCTTTGCCTATTATGACTGGTGCTAAGGAAGCTTGTAGAGTTTTGAAAGAAGCTGGATGGAAACTCATGGCAGTATCTGGTGGTTTTACACTAATGATGGGTAGACTACAAAAAGAATTGGGTCTAGATTATGTTTATTCAAATGAGTTACTGTTTAAAGATGGAAAACTTGATGATGTAAAAATAGTTGTTGACTCTGATAAATCTAAATCTGCAAAAATAAAAATTGCAGAATGGGGTGAAAAGAAAGAAAATATTGTTTGTGTTGTAGATGGAGCAAATGATGTAAAATTATTTGATATCTGTGGTTTGGGTATTGCATATAGGGCCCAAGACCTAGTCAAAGATTTAGCAACTACTACTCTGGAAGAAAAAGATCTGTCAAAGATTCTAGATATTATTAACAAACACTACAAATTAGAACTATGATCAATTTTTACTGCATAAACTATTTTTTAGTCTCTATTTTTCATGTATTGTAATTGCAAATTATCCCAATTCACATCGAAAAAGAAATTGAACCTTCTGATGATCTCTCAAAATTAATCTTAAATTCTTCTAAACTAAATGACGGCGATATCCTTGTTGTGGCACAAAAAATTATCTCAAAACAAGAAGAAAGAATAGTTGATTTATCGATAATAAAGCCTACATTATTAGCTGAAGGCATAAGCGCTCAATATCAAAAAGATCCTAGAATTATTGAATTGATACTATCTGAAACAAAACGTATTGTCAGAATTAAAAATGGAATTATTATTGTTGAGACACATAATGGATTTGTTTGTGCAAATGCCGGTATTGATGAAAGTAATGTAAAAGAAGGATATGCTACTTTGTTACCTATCAACTCTGATGTTTCTGCTAAAAAAATTCGGAATGATATTTTAAAACAAACTAACAAAAACATTGCAGTAATTGTTTCTGATACCTTTGGCAGGCCTTTTAGAATGGGTCAAACTAATTGTGCAATTGGAGTTTCAGGTTTGAATCCAATTTTAGACTATACTGGAACCTTGGATTCTTTTGAAAACATTCTACGTGTAACTGCAATTGCAATTGCAGATGAACTTTCTGCAGCTGCTGAATTAGTAATGGGAAAAATCTTGAAGTGCCCTGCAGTTATTATTCGTGATTATCCCTTTGATATGGAAGAACATACCATATCTGGATTACTTCGTTCTGAAGATGAGGATCTTTTCAGATGATGTTATAATTATTTTCAATAAGGTTATATCTAAAGAAGAGAATCTCTTTTGAAAATGGCTATTAAGACTGAACTCCATTGCCATAACTCATTTTCAAATTTTCATGTTGGCGATGAAGAACCTCCATACGATTGTAACATCTCAATTAGAGATCAATTGGAAAGATCATGCGATTTAGGTTTAGATGCAATTTTTGTTACCAATCATAACACCCTTGATGGATATCGTGAATTATTAGAATACAAAAATGATCATGCAAAATTTAAAAATATTGATGTTTTCCCAGCAGAGGAAATTACAACTGATACTGGTGCTCATGTTTTAGCATATGGATTGCATGAATCTATTCCTGCTGGATTTTCACTAGATGAAATAATCGATGAAGTGAGTAAACAGGGTGGAGTGTCATCTGCACCTCATCCATTTAGTCTTATTGATGCATTACGTGAAAATGCCAAAAAATGTGACATGGTTGAGACTTTTAATAGCAATAATGTTGATGTGTTGTCAAACGCACGTGCAACCCAATTTGCTTTGGATAATAACATGATCCAAGTTGCTGGAAGTGATTCTCATGTTTTATCTACTCTTGGCAGATGTGTTAATGTTATTGATTCTGAAAACAACCTTGATGATATTTTACATGCAATGAAACATGGAAAACTCAAAATTTCTCAAACTGGCTATGCTCTACAAAATGAAACCCTTGATCACCTTAAATATAAAATTAATAATTCTAAAGAATATCTGATAGACTATATTTCAGAACATTACCCAAACGCAAAATGGCTTTTAGCTCTCCTACTGAGAATTTATGATTCTAATCAAAATAGTCACATGTGGCCTTTATTTTACAACATTTCACTTTATATGATGAAAAGAATTTCACAAAAAATTAATTTTGAAAATAAAGATCCAAGTTTTATGAAAGAACGAAATCTTGGAACTATGTTTAAGATGGCATTTTAGTATTTAATTAGATTTTAATATGACAAAACACCATTGGTGAACTAGATACCATGTCTGAATCTGAAAAAAAATTAGATGCTACAGGATTATTTTGTCCTGAACCTGTATTTAGAACAAAAATTGAGATTGAAAGAATGCAAGTCGGTGAAACATTGGTTGTGTCTGCAGATGATCCTGCTGCTGAGGATGACATTTCAAGATGGGTTACGAGAAATGGGCATGAATTACTAAATATTTCTAAAAATGAAAATGTAATTACATTTCAGATTAAAAAGGTGAAATAATCCTATCATGACTAGTGTTACTGACACAGATACATTAAATCGAGTTGGCAATACTCCTATTGTGAGATTAGATTCTCTTTCTCATAACAACACTGAATACTTTGCAAAATTAGAAGGCCATAATCCATTTGGATCTGTTAAAGATAGAGCTGCATATTGGATGATTAAAGATGGTGAAGAACGAGGACTCTTGACAAAAGGAAAGAGTATAATCATTGAACCTACTTCTGGAAACACCGGAATTGCATTGACTGGGATTGCGAATGTGCTAGGTTACAAAGTAGAGATAGTCATCCCTGAAAAAGCTAGTAATGAAACCAAAGAAATTATTCGTAATCTGGGTGCTAAAGTTTTTGAAACTAGTGACGATCTTTGCCCCAAGGTTGGTGCTGGAACTGATCAAAGTATTGCGTTGGCAACATCAATTGCATCATCAAGACCTGATACCTATTATTCTCCAAATCAATACGCTAATGAGGCAAATTTTAAGGGCCATTATGTTGGAACTGGTCCTGAAATCTGGAGACAAACTGAAGGAAAAATAACTCATTTCTTTACTGGGGTGGGAACTGGTGGCACTATTACCGGAATTGGTACTTTTCTTAAAGAAAAAAATCCTAATGTAAAAATCATTGGATGTCAACCTCAACAAAATCATCTAATTCAGGGTTGGAGGAATTTTGAAGAATCTGCAAAGCCGGATCTATTCCTTAAAAGAGAAAATGTTGTAGATGATTGGGTTTCCGTATATAACAATGAAGCATTTTCAGTAGTTAAAGAAGTATTTGAGAAAGATAGACTTTTGATTAGTCCTTCATCAGCTGCAGTGTATGCATGTATGAAAAAATATCCTATTGAGGGCAATGCATGTGTAGTTGGAATCTTTGCTGACGATGGACGAAAATTCAAAAGTGTTTATGCTACACAAAATATTCTATCTGAATCCGAATTTGATAATATTCTCAAAGATGCAAAATGTATGTCTGAATTAGCATACTAGGTAATTATTCAAGGACTTTTGTTACTTGTTTTTCATAAAATTCTCTAAATGAAGAATTCATGCTCTTTTCATGATTAAGGCATTTGTTACTTTGTTCTGTAATTTGTTTTTTAAGTTCTTTACTCCACTGACTTTGTTGTTTATCTTTAGAGTCTATGATTGATGGATTCTCTTCAATCTTTTCCATGATTCTAATGATCTCCAATCCTAACTGACGAAGCTTGCTAATACTTAACATAAACATGTGTGATTCATCTTTGTTAACTAAATTTATCAAAGAATATGCTTGATTGTAATACTCTAAACTCTTTTCATTATATCCTCTAAATTCTTTGATTCGGTTATTCCAATATTCTTTGGACTTTTTTTCTTGTACTTTGTAACTGAATTGGATTTTACTGATCTCTGTGCCTAATGTTGTCAGTTTCTTACTGTATTCTTTAGCTGCCTCTTTTAGATTCTCTGAGTCTTTGTTCATGAAATATATTTTATTTATGTATCCTAAAGAATTTAGAGTTTTAGGTTTTCCAAACGTCGTATGATTTTTTTGAGTAATACATCATGCATTTCTCACAGAATGAATCCCATTCATCGATTTTTAATTTTTTAAAAAATTCCAATGACCATTTGTATGTGGGCTCTTTCCTGTACTGGAATTGCTGAATAGTGTAAATGTCTTTCTTATAAAATTTATTTAAACATTTCTTGCATTGTGCATTTTTCATTCTTCTTTATCTGCACTTTCTGTAAGATATTTGTCAACATCAATTGCAGCCATACAACCAAATCCTGCAGCAGTAATTGCTTGTCTGTAATTTCTGTCATGTACATCACCTGCAGCAAAAACTCCTTCAATGTTGGTATGCGTTTTATTTTTTAAAACAACGTATCCTTCATTATCTAATTCAATTTGATTTTTAAATAATTTAGTGTTAGGTTCATGTCCGATTGCCACGAAAAGACCTCCTACCTCCAATATTGTCTCTTCGTTTGTTTTTAGATTTTTTAAAACTGCTTGCTGCATTTTTTGATCACCTTTGATGTCAATTACTGCTGAATCCCAATGAAATTTTATTTTTTCATTGTTAGTTGCTCTTTCTTGCATCACCTTACTTGCACGTAATTCATTTCTCCTATGTACTAAATGAACAACAGTTGCAAATTTTGTTAGAAATGTTGCTTCTTCTATTGCTGAGTCTCCTCCTCCGACCACTACTAGTTCTAAATTTCTAAAAAATGGCCCATCACAAGTAGCGCAATATGATACGCCCTTTCCAGCAAATGTTTTCTCTCCTTCTAATCCTATTTTTCTTGGATTCGCCCCTGTTGCAATAATAATGGCACGACCTTCATATTCTTCAGATGCTGTCAAAACTTTGAAAGGCTTGTGTCTAAAATCTACATCTACTACCTCGTCATCAACAATTGTAGTTCCCATTCTTTGACATTGTTTTCTCATATCAATCATTAAATCTGGACCCATTATTCCATTTTCAAATCCTGGATAATTTTCAACTTCTGTGGTGTTGACTAATTGTCCTCCTGGTAATATTCCAGATAGAATTAAAGTATCATAACCTGCTCTAGAACAATAAATTCCTGCAGTATATCCTGAGGGACCTGCACCAATAATTATTACATCAAATTTTGTTTTCTTTTTATCTGGTATTTTTGGATTATCGTCATTTGTTTCAAGTACTGTTGCACCTGCATCTGCTGCCATCATGATGATTCATCTCTTAGTTTCAATAATTTAAGTGAATATCCCTTTTGAATAATATCTGCATTAGAACTTGTTACCCGCACTTAAAATTAATTTTTTAGTTTTTTTAAAATTTTAAGGTGTTTTTCACAAAATTTCTTATTTTCTAATTGAGAATAAAAGAGATCTTTTTGCCAATGGGCATTAAAAAGTCTACAATCTCTATGTTTGCAAAATACTTCTCCTGTCTCATAATACATTACAGCCTGTAACACATATCCTTCTGCAATATCTGATATGCGTGAATCGTGATATTCCAAATATTCTCCTTTGTATTTTTCTTTGATCTCTTCAACTTTTTGATTAGAAACATTCGTTATAAGATCTAGATAGTATTGTTTGGGTTTTGCTGGACCTTCTATCATGCCTGTTGTTGAAATTATTGTTGGATTTGAACTAATCAAAGGTCTTGCATGATATCTAAAATCCTCTTCACTAAATGTACATGTGATCTTATTTGTAAAAACAACATGTAATGTGTCCATGTTACTTTCATTTGTTGAAATACTTTCTGTAATTGCTTTTTGAAATTCAAATCCATCATACAGGGCGGTTTCTTTTTTATATAATTCATCTTTGTTTTCTCTTTCTGTTGCAATCTCTGTTTGTGTTGGAATGTATTCTTTGAATGGTTTTTTTAAATCAAAAATTTTGGTTCTTGCAATTTTTTCAAATATGTCTTTATTTGAATATGTAAAAAAACTCTCTCTCATCTCAATTTTAACTGAAAATATCTCCTTGACTGTTTTTACTATTTTTTCTAATTGAATTTCTGGAACTGTTGGTTCTTCATATATGATAATTTTCGAAATTTTCAACAAAAAGAGTATTTTGTAATGTTTTATCTTTCTAACTCTTTGATTTTAGCTGCAGTAATTTCAGCGGCTTTTTTTCCAGAGTATAACATTGAACCAAATGTTGGACCCATTCTTGCTAATCCATGTGTTTCAGTAACTGACATACCTGCAGCTACTAATCCTGGAAAAACTTCACCTGTTTTATTTACTACGTGCTCTTCTCCTTCATTGACATACATGGGATTCATTCCTTTCCATTCTACCAAACCTCTATCTACCAGTCTTTTGACTGCAACAGAATCGTGACCGGATGCATCAATAATCATCTTTGCTTCAAATGCAACTGGATCAACACATGTGATATTACGCGGTAATGCTGAAACTGGCATCCAATTGACAACAATTCCTGCAACTCTTCCGTTTTTCATTACTAAATCGTCAAATTTTGTGAGGTTAAGAAATTTCACCCCTGCATCACATGCACCTGCAATTAATTTTGATACTGCATGTGGGCCTGGTGTTAAGTATAGTCCTTCTGCAACTTTTTTGTATGGGACTCCCAACTCATCCCAAATTTTTTGAGCAGGTTCTCTGACTGTTACTGGATTCATCATATATCCTCCTAACCAATAACCTCCTCCAAGATAGTTATTTTGTTCAATTACAAGTACTTTGAAACCCATGTTTGAAAGTTCTCTGCTTGCAGTTAATCCTGCAGGCCCTGCACCTATAATTATAACATCTGAGTCTGCTCTGTCAATTAAAACCTCATGAAATTCATTTGCAATTGCACGTGTTATTTCGACCTCACGTACATCAGTAAATATTTTAGTTGATTGCTCTGCAACTGTTGCTTCTTGCATGTCGATGTCTATCCTCTGAACAATTAATACTTTCCCACATTTTTTATCAATTAGGTGGAACTAATTTCCATCTTGTAAAAATAAATCCCGAAGTAAAAAATAGGAAAATTATGTCTATTGCTAAAAATTTTTCTCCTAAAACATCCGTATATCAAAAATTTATAACCAAACTAAAAACAATTTCCTATATTGACAATCTCAGATCTAAAACAATCTAAACCTGATTCTGTTACTCCTAGAATTAATTGGGCTAGAATGGAAGAGGCAGATAATTTTGCCAAGACCGTAAAATTATTCCGTCAAGGAAAATATGATGAAGATAGTTTTAGACGTTTTAGACTTCAACATGGGGCATATGGAACTAGGATGACTGGCGATTATGCTATGGTTCGAGTTAAACTTCCTGCAGGAGAGGTTTATCCACATCAACTTGAAAAAATATCTCAACTAAGTGAACAATATTCTATAGGCAGTGCACACTTTTCAACACGCGAAAATATACAACTTCATTGGGTAATTCTTGAAGATGTTTCTGAAATCTTTAGAGGTCTTGCTGAAGTAGGTTTGACTTCAAGAGAAGCCTGTGGAAATAGTGTGAGAAATGTCATGTGTAGTCCTTTATCTGGAGTTTGTCCTGATGAAGAATTTGATGCAACTCCGTATGCACTTGCTACTGCAAGATTCTTTTTGAGAAATCCTATGGCTCAAAATCTCCCACGAAAATTCAAATTTAATTTTACATGTTGTGAAAAACATGGGATGGTTAGAATGGTTGATGTTGGACTAATGCCTCAAATCAAAGAAATAGACGGTGTTGCTCAAAGAGGCTTTAAAATTTTTCTTGGTGGCGGATTGGGAAACAAATCATATGTTGGCCATCAATTAGAGACGTTTACTTCTGAGGATGATTTACTTTACACTTCAATTGCAGTGATGAGAATTTTTGACAGACTTGGAGATCGAAAAAACCTTGCAAGAAATAGAATGCGTTATCTTGTAAATGATATGGGTTGGGAAAAATTCCAAAATCTAGTTCTCAAAGAAAGAGCAGTTGTAAGAGCTACTCAATCTGTAGTTACTCAACTAGAAGTTGATAATACCCCAGATGAAATCAAGCGACCCATTAGGATCACTGATGAAAGTGGAGGAACAATTCCTGACGGATATGCAAGATGGCTCAAAACAAATACTGTTAAACAAAAACAATCTGATTATCGTTCTGTATTTATCACTCTTGAAGCTGGTGATATTACTGCAAATCAACTTAACACCTTAGCTAGTCTAATTCGTGATTTTTCTTCAGAAGGTAAGGCAAGATCTGGTTTTGTACAAAATATTGCATTACGCTATGTTCATGAAGATGATTTACCTCGTTTATATTCTGGACTCTTAGAGGTTGGATTGGCAAAATCTGGAGCGTTGACAATGACTGCTCCTATTGGTTGTTCTGGTACCACTTCGTGTAATCTGGCATTGACAAACTCTCATAGACTTGCAAAAGAAATACAAAGAAAATTCCTTGAATTAAAACTAGATGAAGATAATGATCTAAGTGATTCATCTATTAAGATAAGCGGTTGCCCTAATTCTTGCGGCCAACATGGAATTGCAACTATTGGTTTCTATGGAGGTGGAGCACG
>JAOTUX010000217.1 GCA_029863665.1 Candidatus Nitrosopumilus sp. | reverse complement strand
GCACCAGAAATTTCTCAAGAAGAAATTTCAAGAGAAATTATTGACAAAGTTATTAAACCAGTATTGGGAAATCTTTGGAATGACGAAATTAAAATTCATATTAATCCTACGGGAAAATTCGTAATTGGCGGTCCACATGGAGATGCGGGTTTAACAGGAAGAAAAATTATTGTTGATACTTATGGTGGGTTTGGAAGACATGGTGGAGGTGCTTTCTCAGGAAAAGATCCTTCCAAAGTAGATAGATCCGCATGTTATATGTGCAGATATATTGCAAAAAATCTAGTTGCAGCAGGATTAGCTGATAGATGTGAAGTACAGCTTGCATATGCAATAGGAGTAGCTGAACCAGTATCACTTTATGTTAATACATTTGGCACAAATAAAATTCCAGAAAATCAGATCGAAGAATTAGTAAGAAAGAATTTCGACATGAAACCATCAGGAATAATTTCACAACTAGATCTAAAAAAGCCAATTTATAGTAAAACCGCATCATATGGTCATTTTGGAAGGAATGAGCCTGAATTCACTTGGGAAAAAACAGATAAAGCTGAAATTTTAAAACAGTCAATTAGACTCTAATAATTTCATTACTGATTGGAATTTCATTTCAGAAATTTTTCTTAATTTAGTATGATCTCCTTTAAAATTACCAATGAGAATATTAAGATCATCAACACCAAGATTAGATTTTGGATTAGTTATTGCATCATGATACAAATCTTCTAAACTAGTTTTTTTAATACTAGTGTTAGTTCCTTTTGCAAAGAGTTTAACATATTGAGCAAAAGTAACATGATCAGGCCCTACAAGATCAATAATTTTATTTCTAAATTTTCTTGTAGTAATTGATTGAAAAATGACC
The DNA here is from genome assembly GCA_029863665.1 of Candidatus Nitrosopumilus sp. GTDB lineage: Archaea > Thermoproteota > Nitrososphaeria > Nitrososphaerales > Nitrosopumilaceae > Nitrosopumilus. Next base: position 2,174 of record JAOTUX010000217.1, on the reverse strand, counting down.
TTGACTACATCATTGATATGAATTGGTTGAATTGAATAAGAACCAGATCCTGGAAGTTTTATTTGTCCATTTTTAATCTGTTTTTTTAGATCTTTTGTAAATAAATCATCTTTTCCAACAACATATGACGGTCTAAAAATTGTATAATCCAATCCAGAGTTAATAATTATTTTTTCTGCCTTATATTTAGAAATAAAATATCCTAATGAAGAATTTGGTGAGACACCTAAACCACTTGTATAAACAATTTTTTTGATTTTTGCTTTTTTACTTAAATTTACAATATGTTTTGTAAATTCAACATTCACCATATCATAATCAATCTTTACAGATTGCTTACCAATTCCAACAAGATGAATTATTGCATCAGAATTTTTAAATTTTTGAAGAAGTGTTTTTTCATCGTAGTTTTTTGAAATGATTTTAAATTCATTTTTAAATTTTTTAAAATCATTTCGCGAAATTGAGATTAAATCAATTTCTTTGTCAGATAAATAATTTCTAAGATTTCTTGCAATAAACCCACTTGCTCCAGTAATAATTATTTTATCACGTTTAACCATAATAACACTAAATCAGTTTTAATTTTAAATCTATTCAGAAAATTTTCAAAAATAATCAAATAAGAGTTAATACAGTAAAATGAATACAACATATGTGAAAGAAGAAAAGATAAAATTAAAAAGAGGTTATACTACTGGAAGTTCAGCAACAGCAGCTGCCAAAGCTGCATTATTATCAATAATTAATCAACAAACAATAGAAAATATAGATATTTTGTTACCTAAAAGATCTTCAATCCAAATTCCAATCTTGTCTTGTGAATTTGAACGTAATAAGGCAAAATGTTCTGTAATTAAAGATGGGGGAGATGATCCTGATGTAACTCATGGTGCAGAGATTATTGTTGAACTATCATTTACAGGAAAAGTAAATCAAATTGATATTGATGGTGGAGAAGGGGTGGGAATTGTTACAAAACCAGGATTAGGTTTAGAGATTAACAAACCTGCAATTAATCCAATTCCCAAAAAAATGATTATTGAAAATTTAAGAGGATTGGGAGAAAAAATCCTTGCAAAAAAAGGAATTAGAGTTATAATTTCAGTTCCAAAAGGGAAAGAGTTGGGACCAAAAACAGATAATCCAAGATTAGGAATTACTGATGGAATTTCAATTTTAGGAACTAGTGGAATTGTTATTCCATTTTCTACAGCATCTTATGCAGCATCAATCAGACAAAATTTAGATGTAGCAATTGCAATGGGGGACAATGTTGTAGTACTTACAACGGGTGGACGAAGTGAAGATTTAGCAAAGAAAATGATAGATTTGCCAGAACATTGTTTTGTGCAGATGGGTGATTTTTCAGGTTATACAATTCAACAATGTAGCAAAAAAAATATCAAAAAAGCTTATGTTGTAGGTTTTATTGGAAAACTTGCAAAAATGGCTGCAGGAGTAAAACAAACTCATGTAAAAGGTTCCAAAGTAGATATGAGTTTTCTTGCTGAATTAGCTAAAATATGTAATGCTGATAAAAACGTAATTCAAGATATCAAAAAAGCAAATACAGCAAGACATGTTTCAGAAATAATTCAAGAGAATAAAATTGAAGGGTTTTTTGATTTAATTTGTGGTGAAACGTATAAACACATGAGAAAACATTCTGAAGAAAAAGTTTCAATGGATGTAATATTGTTTGGTTTTGACGGAAATATTTTGGCTAGAAAATCTGAAGAGTAAGGTATTTTATTAAAGTTGGAAGATTTTGATTATGGAAAAAACTTCAGTTCTTGCCATCACTAAAAATGGTATAAATATTGGAGAAAGACTGAAAAAAATATTTCCAGATTATAGTATATTTGCACCTTCAAAAATGATAAATCAAGCAGTTGGAATAACTTGGTATTCTGAGCCTACATCAGAAAAAATAATTGAACTTTTTAAAAATAATAATGCATTAATTTGTATTTTTTCGTTAGGAGCAGTAATTAGATTAATAGCGCCATATTTGAAAGATAAAAAAACTGATCCTGCTGTAATTATAATCGATGATAAAACAAATTTTGTAATTAGTGTTTTATCTGGACATATTGGAGGAGCAAATCAACTAACAGAAGAAATTGCAGAGAAATTGGGAGCATTGCCTGTTATTACTACTGCAGCAGACG
>JAOTUX010000216.1 GCA_029863665.1 Candidatus Nitrosopumilus sp. | reverse complement strand
GAGGACCTTTGTCTCCAGGTGAACCCTGTGGGCCTTTGTCTCCAGGTGAACCCTGTGGGCCTTTGTCTCCAGGTGAACCCTGTGGTCCTGGAGGACCTTTGTCTCCAGCAACGCTAGAACTAGTATGAGTACCGGTAGTTGATTTTACTGAACGTTTTGGTTTAGGTAGTTCAGTTGTTTTAGTTTCAGACTGTGAAGTTTTTGAAGGTCTTGCCAAAGGAACATCAAATACAGAATGTAATGAAGAAAATAAATCAGTTACAACAATCCAAATCCTATCAAGTTGTTCAATAGATGAAGGAAGTGGATTTTTTGAAGATCCTATTGTTTCAGAAAATATCCCATCCTTTACTCTAAGATGAAAATTACCTTTCCATAGTGTTGAAAATTGCTTGGTTTTGACTACATCATCAGAAGGTTTTACATCAGTGATTGCAATTTGAACTTCATAGATACCAGATTGTTTAAATGGTGCCTGTCCTTGAATCTCTAATCGCGACTGAGATGACACAATCGTTTGTGGATATTCCAAGTATTTTTGTATTTAGATCGCAGGAATCTATGCTAAATACAATATAGATAGTATTAGGCTCATGAAGGATAGTATTTATCTAGATAAAATCACATTTTGAGCTAGTGAAGAAACCTTTCGGGAAAAAATCAAAGGAAATAGATAAGTCAGAATCAGGAAAAAAAGAGATCGAAGAGACTAGCATAGTAGATTCGGATTATAATCGTAAGAAATTATTCAAAAAAGGAATTAATTTGATGGCAGATGAAAAACTAGAAGATGCAATAATAGTGTTTGAACAAGCATTAAGAATTGATCCCAATAACATAGAAACTTTGATGAAGTTAGGATATGCAAGATTTCACATAGATGATCACAATGAGGCTCTAAAAGTATATGACAAAATTTTAGATATAGATGTTACAAATCCAGAAGCTTGGAATCTCAAAGGATTAGTACATTATGAACAAAAAAATTATTCCAAAGCATTAGATGCAGCTGAGAAAGCAATTGAATCTGATCCAACATATGGAATGGCATGGTACAACAAATCTTGTTTTCTTTCACTGCTAAATCAAGTACCAGAAGCATTAGAATCACTAAAACGTTCAATTGAAATTGATGTAAAAAATGCCAGAAAGTCAATTAGGGATAAAGATTTTACAAATGTTAGGATCGAAGAAGGGTTCAAAAGAATTCAAGAAGTAGTAGTTTTAGAATCAGTAAGACAAGGATATCACACATTGGGTGCAATAGTATGGACAACATTTCTAGATAAAATTGATGCAGAAAATGCGTTAAAGAAATTATTAGAAAAGGGACTTATCATTCAAAATGAAAAACGTGATGGATTAAGTAAAATTCCAATATATGATCTTGCACCAAATATTGCAGATAAGATAGGCAAAGAAAAGAAAGGATTATTCGGAATTACAAAAAAGAAATTACCAAAACCAATTAAAAATTTGAAAGAGTTAAGTCAAGCAATTCAATCTGTAAAAACATCGATTGAAGAACAAGACGTAGAGAAAACCATGGAGGCTTTTGAAGAGTTTATAGATCCAACAAAATCAGGAGAACAGATGATTGAAACCTTCTTTGATGAACATAGAGAAATAAGATTATGGAAAATTAGATTAAAAGATAGGGGTGAAGACTATCTAGCAGAAAATAAAGACAAGATGTTAGCATTGTTTGACAACATCGAAGTTACAGTTACTAAAAAGCTAAGAAATGAGATTTCTTAATTATTCTGCAGACAAATCCCAATAACTAGCATCTTCTTGTTTTTCAGTGGGTTTTTGGAGGTTTTTCCACTCTTTAAATGAACGAACATATAATTTGGCATTGGGTAGATTTGCAGATTTTAGTGCATAATATGCCAAACCAGAAAGAGTCCCCACACTACCACAATAAGTAATGATTTCAGAATTTCCAGTAATTCCTCGATTTTCTAGTAATCTTTGCATATCTTCCTTTGAACGTAAAATTTTATCTTTAGTTGCAAGAGTTCTATAAGGCAAGCTAATTGCTCCAGGAATGTGTTGTTCAAGATAATTCAAGCGTTCTCTATTATCAATTAAAATAACATCACCTCTTTCTTTTGCATCTTCCAAATAGTCAGAAGTTGCCAAAATATTAGGTTGTAGATTCATAGAATGTTCTTTACTTTGTATATCAGGTGTTTGAGAATTGTTTTCCAGTCCAAGAGATTTCCAATTGCTATAAGTGGTTTCAAGTAAAGTTACATCTGAATGCCCAAGATATTCCAAAGTCCAAGCAACTCTTGATGCCAAGGCACCAAAAGTATCATCATAGACTACAACAGGAGTTTCATCGTCAATTCCCATAGAGTTTACAAGTTTTAAAACACGTTCTGGACTGTCATCAGATAAAAGAGTAGCCAATGGCAAATTCACAGCATTAGGAATATGATCTTGTTTGTAATCATCTTCTCTTCGAACATCAATTACTCGAACACTGTTATCTCTTATTTCCGAACGTAAAGAATCAACATCAGTTGTTATTTTACCAGAATTTGTCAAGCAGCACATTCACCCTTTCCAGTTTTTGTATGATAACTAGTATCACTTCCGTAATCAAGATAAAAGTCAGGATCATCTTCTTTTGTAGGAGGAGTTGTCAGAGATTCCAACACGGTTTTAATATCACCAATAGATTTAATCTCAGAATCTTCATTGTCATTTACAACTCTATGAATCCATGATTTGAGAGTATCATCAGATTTCTTATTTTTTTTGAATACTTCAATAATTTTTAAAATCACAGGAATTACTCTTTTTGCTGGAACTCTAAGACATGTTTGGCCAAGCATAGTGTCAGCATCAGAACGTCCACCTAAAGACATCTGATAATTAGGATACATGTCTTTTCCAACGCGTGCTCCACCGCCATAGAAACCAATAGTTGCAATTCCATGTTGGCCGCAAGAATTAGGGCAACCGCTTATCTTAATAGATGAATCACTTAGATCATTATCTTCATCTAGTTTTAATTCAAGGAATTTTCTTTGTATT
>JAOTUX010000215.1 GCA_029863665.1 Candidatus Nitrosopumilus sp. | reverse complement strand
AAACAAAAAAACATCTAATAGAAAATTTAGAGCCACAAGAAGATGATGTTATAATTGTCTCATCATCCGATGATTCATTTGTTGCAGAAATATCTGCAAAAAATGCTGCATTGTGGACTTTAGCTACCAACTAAAGAAGATATTTACCCGTTACAGATTTTATTTGAATATGGCAAAATTTCATTTATTGTTAATTCCTGTTATAATGGGAGTTATAGTGGGAATATTTTTGGGATTTCAATTTGATTCTGAAGCAGACTCTAAACAAATTACGGTTTCAAAATTAATTAAAAACGGGTCTCCAATAATGGGTGATTTTGATGCACCTATAACGATTTTAGAGTGGGGGGACTATCAGTGTACTTTTTGTTTCAAATTCCATCAAAACACATTGGATATAATTAATGATGAATATATCAAAACAGGAAAAGTGAAACTCGTGTTCAAAGATTTTCCATTAAATGGTCCAGATTCATTATTAGCAGCAGAGGCAACATATTGTGCACAAGATCAAGACAAGTATTGGCAATACCATAATGAGCTTTACAAAAACTGGGGTGGAGAACGAACAGGCTGGGTTACCAGAGATTCATTAAACGAATTTTCAATTTCTGTCAATTTAGATTTGGATAAATTTAACACATGTCTTGATGAACACAAATATCAAAACAAAGTCATTGCATTACACGAATTTGGAAAAAACATAGGAATTGACGCAACACCTTCCTTTTTGGTATTCAATGATCAAAAAATTATCAAAATTAGAGGAAATCAACCCTTAGAGGTATTTCTAAAAACCTTTGATGAGTTTTGATTTAGTAAAATTAGAATTGAATCAATCAAAATTAATATTCACATGATTAGGAGAAAACACACATGAAGAAAATTGATGTAGAAAAACAAGATTCTGTTAAACTATATAAAATTCGAAAAACCCTAGAGGAGTTATCTCAAAAATCAGGTAGGGGAACTGAGCTTATCACAGTATACATTCCAAAGGGAAAGCAACTTCATGAGATAATTAACGCACTTCAACAAGAGCAAGGAACAGCAGATAACATCAAGTCAGATCTTACAAGAAGCCATGTTGTTGATTCTTTAGGTAAAGTAGTTCAGAGACTAAAAATGTACAAAAAGACTCCAGAAAGGGGATTGGTGATGTTTTGCGGGGCGTTGCCACCTGAAGGTGGAGGTCCTTTGGGCAGCGAAGTAGTCACAGTTTGGGAGATTGATCCCCCAAAAGATTTGAATCAGTATCTGTACAGATGTGATGATCATTTTCATGTAGATATTCTAAAAGATATGCTAAAAGATGACAATCTAATCGGATTTCTGGCAATTGATGCAAAAGATGCAGGTTGGGGATTATTGCATGGTGAAAAAATTGAGGTTTTATCTCAAACAGGTTCAGGAGTTGCAGGAAAACACAGACAAGGAGGACAGTCCGCAAAGAGATTTCAAAAGCTTAGAGAGATGGAATTAACATATTATTTTAACAGAGTAGCAGAAACCACAAGAGAATACTTTATTGATATTTATCCCATCAAAGGATTAATAATTTCAGGTCCAGGCCCTACAAAGGAAGATTTCATCAATGGTAATTATCTAGAATACCGATTACAAAATATGATAATAAATACAATTGATGCATCATATTCCGGTGCTGAAGGAATCAGAGAGGCTTTTGCAAAGTCTTCTGATATTTTAGGAGATTTTAGAATGGTAGAGGAGAAGAAACTTGTAGAAGATTTATTCAGAGAAGTAAACTCTCACTCAGGTAAAGGTTCCTATGGATTACAAGAGATAATAGAATATCTAAAGAATAATGTTGTTAAAACTCTGATCATCACTGACAATACAAATTTGCATAGAGTTGAAGGCAAATGTAAGAGATGTCAACACATTCAAGAAGAAATCCTTGAAAGGCCTCTAGTGATTCCAAAGAAAACAGAATATACAAACAACCCATGTCCTGGATGTAAAGCCATGGAAGTAGAAGTTAGTGAACAAGATATTGTAGATTATTTAGAATTACTTGCAGCTAAAACAGGTTCCCAATTAGAAGTCATTTCAGGAAGTGCAGAGCATGGAAATATGCTGGCTAGTTTGGGAAAAGTAGGAGCTATTTTGAGATATAATCCAGGTCACGCTAAATAAGAAATTTGCGGATTTTTTTTGCAATATCTGTTAGCTCAGCATCACTTGAAATTTGACGCTTTGTCCAGACAGTACCTTTGTTGTTGTATCTAGGAATTATGTGTATGTGAACATGTGGAATAATTTGTTTAGCTGCTCTACCATTATTTTGACCTAGACTAAATGCATCTGCACCTGTTCCATCTAAAACTGCTTTTGCAATTTTTGGAACAATAGAAAAAATATTTCCCACATCTTTTGAATCCATATCCGTAATTCTTTCATGATGGTTTCTAGGAATTATCAAACTATGGCCAACATCAATTGGATATTTGTCTAAAAATGCAACGTGAGAATCATCTTCATAAAGAAAATTTGCATCTCTTTTTCCATTTAGAATATCACAGAAAATGCAACTCATACAGATCAGCAATTTCTGATTTTATTTATTGATTTTCATCGAAAAACAAAAGATGAGTCAATCAAAATAGATATTATCAACATCATTCATGTGTGGCACTAAACCAAATCCCTCACCACATCTAAAATTATTCATTCTGAATCATTGAACATTCCAAGTTGAAAAAATCTCATTAACATACTATAATGTTGTTTTGTTATTCAATATCAATCTCCATTATAGTTTGTTCATCATAATAATCAGAGAATTTATCTCCAGGTCTTCTGCCCTTTTTCTTTATTTGTTATTCCTTTTTGTATTTTTTAACTCGTTGTTTCTGTTCTGCTGCCTTCTGTTTCCTTCCATCTTGTTTCTTTGATTTTTTCTCAGTCATATTGGTTATACGGATCTTGTTCATATACTGTTTGAAAAACCATTTTCACTTCTTTATCACACTCATATTATACTAGAATGTTTTCATAATAAAATAAATTATCAAGACTTTGTAAATTCTAGAACTACTCTATCTA
>JAOTUX010000214.1 GCA_029863665.1 Candidatus Nitrosopumilus sp. | reverse complement strand
TTGGACAAGACTTCCACATGGTCTTTTAGAGAAAATTAGTAATAGGATTACAAATGAGATCGAGGATGTTACATGGGTCACTTATACCATTTCAAGTAAACCTCCTGCAACAATTGAACCCCAGTAGTGAATAAGATGGAATATGAAAAAATTTGTGATGAAATTCTAGAATGTGATAAAAAAATTAGACATGCAGATATAATCAAAATTATTGATAAAATTTTACAAATTAAAAATAAATACTCAGAATAGTTTGTGATAAATATGAATTTTCATGTATTTGATACATATGTTAAATCAAAAGATGGACATACAATACATTTTGACATAGTGACTGATAAAAACGACATAAAAAAGCAATAGATTTTGCAAAAGAATGGTTAAAAACTATTGGGGAAGAATCTGCAAAAATTACTACAGAAGAATGTAAATTTTGTCACACACAATCAGTTTCAGAAGATATAGAAATCGAAATAATGACAAACAGATATTTTGTTGCAAAAATGGAAGGATGTCCCAAATAACTAAGTTAGAAGAGCAGCACCAAATACACCCGCAGAATCACCCAATTTGTTTTTGATAATTGGGGTATCGATATAATCTGAAAAAACTTTGTCATATACTGATTGTTTGCCTTCAGAATACAAAAAATCAATATTTGACAAACCACCACCTAAAACAATTACATCAGGATCCAAAATATCTATAACATTGGCAAGACCATATCCAAAATTTTCTAAAAATTGACATTTCCATTTTTTGCCAATTTTATTATCAATATTTAAAAGAATTTCAGGAAGGGGTTGTGATTTTCTAGTTAATTGTGTCCATTGTTTTTCCAGAGCCGGACCACTGATGTAAGTTTCTACACATCCATTTTTACCACAGTAACAAGAAATACCATTATGATGTAAAGTGTGATGTCCCCATTCACCTCCAATTGAATTTCGACCAGAATGGAGTTTTTTATCAATTACAATTCCACCACCAACCCCGGTTCCCATAATTACTCCAAAAACTATACTAAATTCACTAGCCGCACCCATTGTAGCTTCAGTCATTGTAAAACAATTTGCATCATTTTCGATAGATATTTTTTTTCCAAGTTTATTTTCTAAATCCTCTTTTAGGGGTTTTCCAATCAAACATTGTGTATTGCTATTTTTGATTAATCCAGTTTGTTTAGTAATTGCACCAGGAATACAAACCCCTAAAGAGAAATTAGAAATATTTGCAGACATTTCTAAAACCAATGATGATATAGTGGCAATAATTTCCTGATAGTTATTTTGTGGAGTTTGAACTCGTTTTCGCTCTAAAACATTTAGATTCCCATCTAATAAAATAGACTCAGTTTTAGTTCCACCTAAATCAATACCGATCTTGTACAATAATAATTTGTAAAAAGTAGAATGCTTAAGTTTTAACTAAAATTTTATCCCATTGGAGGCATGCCGCCGCCGCCTGGAGCACCAGATACAGCAATAACATCATCTATTCTAAGAATCATACATGCAGCTTCTGTAGCAGATTTGATAATTTGTTCTTTTACTACAATAGGTTCTACAACATCAATTGCTAACATATCAGCAATTTTTGTATTTCTAGCGTCAATACCAGTCCATTTACGACCTTGGTTTTGTTTGGCTCTTAGATTAGCCATGGTGTCAATTGGATCCATTCCTGCATTTTCAGCAATAGTTAGTGGAATAGTTTCTAACGCTTCAGCATATTTTTTAATTGCAAGTTGCTCTCTTCCGTCAAAATTATCAGCCCAATCTTTTAACTGTGAGGCTGCAAATGATTCTGGTGCGCCTCCACCTGCAACAATTTCAGGTTTTTCGATTACATCCTTTACTACCATTAGAGAATCATGAATTGAACGATCAACTTCATCAATAACTCTTTGAGAACCACCACGAATTAACAGAGTTACTGACTGTGGATGTTTACAACCCTCAATGAATACCCACTTATCAGATTCAACTTTCTTTTGATGAGCCAAATCAGCGAAACCAAGATCTTTTTCTGTAAGATCATCAAGATTATTAATCACACGACCACCAGTAGCTTTAGAAAGTTTAATCATGTCACTTTCTTTGACACGACGGACGGCCATAATGCCATGTTTTGCAAGATAATGTTGAGCAATGTCATCAATTCCTTTTTGACAAATTAAAACATTAACTCCAACATCATGTAACTTGTTAACCATAGTTTTTAGCATCCTATTTTCTTCTTCTAAGAACATCTGCATTTGTGTTGGATCAGTAATTCGTATTTCTGAACTCATTTCAGTCTTCTCAATTTCCAAGGCAGAGTTTACAAGTGCAATGTGAGCTTTCTCAATTTTGGTTGGCATTCCACTATGAACAATTTCTTTATCTAAAACGATGCCTTTCACAATTTGTGTGTCTTGAATTGACCCACCGGATTTTTTTTCAACTTTAATATTTTCAAGATCAACTGAGTAATCATCACCTTTCTTAGTTGCAATACTAAGAATTGCATCAACTACAATTTTTGATAAAATATCACTATCTTCAGAAATTAATTTTGATTGCATACTTGTTGTAGCGATTTTAAGAAGGGATTCTTTATCATCAGGCTTAATTTTTTTAGAGAATTCTGCATAAATTTCAAGAGTTTTTTCTGCAGCAGCCTGAAATCCCTCAACAATAGTAGAAGAATGAACATCTTTTTTGAGAAGATCTTCAGCCCTGGCTAATAATGCACCTCCAAAAACAACAGAAGAGGTTGTACCATCACCTACTTCATTATCTACAGTTTTAGATATTTCAACCATCATTTTTGCTGCTGGATGTTGAACATCAATTTCTTTGAGAATTGTTGCTCCATCATTTGTAATAGTAACATCACCTAGTGAATCAACTAACATTTTATCAAGACCTCTGGGTCCAAGACTGCTTTTAACTAACTCAGCAACTAATTTTGCCGCAGCAATATTGTTTTGTTGTGCATCTTTACCTTTTTGCTGTAATGCACTCTCTTTAAGAACTAAAACAGGTCCATTTGGTCCTTGTTGAATTGACGCCATTAAGATTCAGCTTCATTCTTCCAATCC
>JAOTUX010000213.1 GCA_029863665.1 Candidatus Nitrosopumilus sp. | reverse complement strand
ATAGACAAAATATCGCATTCACCGAATGTGCAATTGCAATACACAGTACTCCACTTTTATCAAATTCTGTATGGGGGAAAATATCCCTTGCAGAAGATTATCACGTTCTTGGAGAATATAACAAGTCCATTTCTTGGTCCTCAAAAGTAATAAATGACTATGAATATGATCCGGATATCCACATAGATAACTATGTCAATTCTCTAATCATAAAAGCCAATGCACTTTATAGATTATCTTTGGATGAGCAAAATGGATTTGATGATGCAAAGACATACTATTCTTCAGCTCATGAAATAAGAGAGTCGTATGATACATGGTTTGGTCTTGGTAATGTGGATAGACACGAGGACAATTTGCAGACGCACTGATAAAATACAAGCAAGCAAGATTGTTAACTTCAAATACTGCTGAGATAGATGATGCAATCAATATGGTTTTGCTTGCACTGAATGCAGCATAATATTTTTGCAACTGTGTTGTAAAAAGATCTTCTAATTACTGAATTACGGATGCTATTTTAGAATCAGAGATTAGAAAAGCAATCAATGGAATGGAACTAATTATTCGATTGGTTTCTTGCTAATAGGGATTACATGATGTGTTGATAGCAATGGAAAAACATGGAAGATAACAGAAAAATTCTTCTTCCAAAAGAACATCTTAAAATCGATATGGCACTTGCAGGAATCCGAATTATACGTAATGCAGGTGTATCCATTAACATGAGAAATTACCAAGATTTTAACTTCTTAGATATTGACAAACACATTCACAGAATTGAACAAGTTTTAGAGTTTTTGCCAGACCCTAGACCAGAAGCATATCTCTTCAATTAGTTTTCTTTTCTCATCAGAATTATCATGCTATTATTGCCACGATACATTTGAGGAGAAGATCCAACAAGTCAAAATGACTACTTTGGAATAGTAATACACAAGATGCCTTCCCCTACAAAGGAAATCCCAAAGCCCGTTCCGTTTCTTAGAGACGTCTATGCGCTGAATCATACATAATTTGATAAGATAATTGAATTTCACATCCGAATACTATTCCTAAAGTTTCCGCCATCCTGATGGTCTTTGACTATACTAACGAGAGAACATTCACTGATATCATGAGAATAGATTTGGCAAATCATGGGTAATTAAAATCAATTTTTCAGCAGGACCATCAGGTACAAAGAAGATTGCTAAAGGACTACGGATTATCTATTTTAAAGCAAGGGTACAGATTTCTAAATCCTGGAATAATCAGGGATGGGAACTGTCCATTCACGGATGCATTCAGTTGGGTTTGAAAATTAACATGCCGGGAAATCACGTTCTTGCAGATTCAGCTTACAAGCTTAGACAGTTGGATTCCAAACTAAAACAGAAAGGTTACAGAGATACAATAACTGTTGGAGCCAAAAAGATATGAATCAAAAATATTCTTGTCAAATCAAGCGTCAAGATCATTGTAAAAGTTGATCGCATATATTCAAAAAAATATTCAATAAATCTCCGTATTACTTAACAGATCCATCAAAAAATAATCATCAATATTATATAGTGTGTATATACATAATGAAACATCAAGAGATTGTTCTGCTATCTCCCTTAGGTGATACGGTTTCACAGCAATCTCTTGGTACTTTACTAGCAGATTTTCTTATGCGTTTCTAATTCTTCTTCAATCAAAAAATGCTTGCTGCATTTATCGCAGAAGCTTGGAACATGGAAATCATCTACATCAGGTACCCCCACAGGTGGTTTCACAAAAATTAAAACATCTAGCCCTATTTATTTTTTGAAACCAATTAACAAGATTGGAAGAGATTCTCATCGTTCAAACCATATGCATGAGATTATCAGAAAAGGATTCTTTGAAATGGCTAAAGGCGCATGGCCATGAAATTAAACCTGCAATATTTTACAAGATAAAAGCGCACATCAAAGGCTTCACTGAGAAGAGAAAGTTTGAACTATTCAGGGAAGGACTGTGGGAGCAGCACCTGGAAAGAATTGATCAGCTAGAAACAGCACTGAAACTTGCATGGGAGAACTATCACATGGAAACTGGTGCATCAAAGAAGGTCAGAATTCTAGAGACTGTAGCTATACAAGAACGAGTTAAAAGTAAAATATGCATAATGATTTTGAAATGAAACAAATTTCAAAACGAAAAACTAATCTTGATTCTTTTGACAGGGAAACCGTTCTGATGGGTAATTGCAAAACCCACCTCAACTAGTTTTTTTATAATGAATTAGTTCTCTTTTCTTCCCAAACTTTCATACTATCATTGCCACGATACATTTAGGGAGAAGATCCAGCAAGTCAAAATATTCCCAGTATTCAGATTATGGGGAAGATGTGTAGTTTGATGTTTCTTCTTATTCATAATTCTATCTATGAAAAAATGATCATCAGTTGAAGATTCTAGTTTGTAAAGCCTCAACTGCACATTTTGTTGAACATACTCTTTTTCTCGATGTGGCGGTTATTGAAAGTCTTCTATCAGAGTTAATGTTGAACGTACGCCACTTAAAACACGAATTTTTTCATTGCAAATTTGTTTCAATTGTTTATGTGAATTGGTCTCAATTTTTACAACTGCATTATATAATCCGTGGGTTTCATGCGTTTCTTTCACTCCTTTTATTTGTCCTAATTTCTTGAGTACTTTGTTTTCATTTCCTTCATCACATTGTAACAATACGAACCCTAAACTCATTATGCCCTAAGCCTCTCAATGTCACAATGCTTTATTTTTCTAATTGATTTGATCGAATTCTTTGATAACATTATATGTATATATACATAAGAAGTATATGAATATGATCATTCTTTTGCATGTTCCATACAAAGAAAGGATGTTCTGTTTTTAATATCAAGAAATTTGCCCGTACTTCATAATCTCCATTAGGATTATTCAATTAGTTCTCTTTTCTTTTCAGATCCTGTAGCTATACAAGAACGAGTTAAAAGTAAAATATGCATAATGATTTTGAAATGAAACAAATTTCAAAACGAAAAACTAATCCTGATTCTTTTGACAGGGAAACCGTTCTGATGGGTAATTGCAAAACCCACCTCAACTAGTT
>JAOTUX010000212.1 GCA_029863665.1 Candidatus Nitrosopumilus sp. | reverse complement strand
GCGGCGTACTGGTAGGAATGTCTTTACCATTGTTCAATATGGTAAACCTGATAACAGTAGCAGACCCACTTGAAACGGCATTCAAATATCCAAGACCAACATTGCCACCATACATGACACCGATAGAACCGCAAGTAGGTAAATTCTATAACAGTCCTGTTGCTCTCGGTGCAGGTGCAGGTGCAGTATTGGGATGTACATTTGCAGCATTAGGTTGCAAACTAAATACCTGGACATACCGATGGATGGCCGCTTGGTCAAAGTGGGACTAAAACACCCAACCTTTTCCTTTTATTATACGTCCCTAGAGTTTCTCTAGTTTCCACAAAACTTGATTAAAAAATATTGCACAAATTGTGATCTTTTATTGCCCATTTTGAGGATATGTAATCTTGTGATTATATTCTGTGAAACAACAATACCGTCAGATCCTATCTACTCTAAAACCATTTGTAAAATGGGCTGGAGGTAAACGACAACTAATGCCAGTTTTAAATGAAAATTTACCTAAAATCTTTGGAACCTATCATGAGCCTTTTCTAGGAGGAGGTGCACTTCTATTCCACATTCTAACTAAACAAAATAAGCAAAAATGTAGTCTCTCTGATCTTAACGCTGATCTTATTTTGTCATATACTGTAATTAGAAATAGAGTTGATGAACTAATTCATTCTCTTAAAATACATGAAAAGAACTACTATAAAGATTCAAAATCTTACTATTATTCTGTTAGGGAAAGCAATCCTGGTGATGAAATTGAAAAGACATCTAGATTGCTCTTTTTGAATAGGACTTGTTTTAATGGGTTATACCGTGTTAATCGCAAGGGAAAATTTAATGTGCCTTTAGGAAAATACACAAATCCAAATATTGTAAATGAAGAAAATCTTCGTTTTGTTAGTGCTATCTTGGATTCTAATAGAATATCTATTCAATGTCGTGACTTTGAGGCTGTTTTGGGTGATGTCAAAAAAGGTGATTTTATCTATTTTGATCCTCCCTATCAACCAGTTAGTCAAACTGCAAATTTTACCAGTTATACTGACAAAGATTTTGCATATGGTGATTTGAGTCGATTAGTCAAACTTTGTATGGACCTAGATGCAAAAGGATGTAAGGTTCTTTTATCCAATTCCAACTCTGCAGATGTTATTGATATGTTTTCCAAAAAGCCTTGGAAAATAAACAAGATTCAGGCTACCCGTTCAATAAACTCTGATTCTAAAAAGAGATCTGGTCACTTTGAACTATTGATTAAAAATTATTAGAAGCTTCGAACGGGATCTGAACCCGCGACCTTTACATTACCAATGTAACGCTCTACCAGACTGAGCTATCGAAGCACAAATTCTCTCTGTAGAAAATCCTTATAATTCTTCATTCTGAGCAAAATTCCTCTAAACTGTTAAATTTCACACAAATTTTTAGTATTTTGGAGGAGTAATCAAGCCTGGCCAAAGTAAGCATAATTGCTTTTGGACATGCAGGACTTAAGATCAAATAATGGGTGATCCTGTCTCTCAGGAGTTCGTGGGTTCAAATCCCACCTCCTCCACTTTATTTTGGATGTTTAATTCCTCGTGCATTTAGAACTTCATATACATCTGGTAACGAAAATACAAAACCAACATGTACGCAATCTTTCTCTTCACAAAGCTGGCAAAATAACTCCCCTTTCTGAACTGCAACCTCTGCAATTCTATTTTTGATATTATCCTTTAAAATGACTCGGTCGTCATCAACAGAAATCTTTTCAATCTTTGGTGCGTACCTTGCAAAAGTTTTGTCCTTTTGCATCATCTCTTCTAACATGTAAGTTACATAACCTGAAAAACTGTTAACACCTTTCATTACAAGGTCGTTCTTACTTTTTTGATAAACTTCGTGGAATTTATCATAAACAGTTTCTGATACGGTTATTGATTTGAATCCTGCTTTTGGCAATTTACTTTTCCTTACCGTACATTAAAGTACTCAACTATATAATGTTTTATTTTGATAAACAAACTGTCATGTAAATAGAAATTATTCTTTATACCATACCATAATACAAGAACATCATGGGTAAGGGCTATTCTGTTGAGGATATCAGAAAAAAATTGATTCCTATTTTAGGAAATTCTGACACTGGAATGTCTGGAGTTGAGATTTCTAAAAAAATTGGTGTTAATAGAATTACAATGACAAAATATCTCAAAATTCTTGCAGCTGAGGGATCACTAAGACAAAAAAATATTGGAAATGTTACTCTTTGGTATTTAGAACCTGGACAGGAATCATATGTGTTCCCTGATGATTATTTCAAAATAGAGCCTCAATATTTTAATTATTTAGTTAAAGGTACTGAAAATCAAGTCTATTCTTTAATTCGCAACTGTCTTCATTCTGGTGCTTCTGTAACCCGTTTGGTACTTGAAGTAATTTTGCCAGCCATCAATTCTGTGAATAGTATGTATCATGACGGCAAAATTGGAGCATCTGAATTAAGTCTTCTCAAAAACACAATTTCAAAATCACTACATATGTTTAATCATCTTCAAGTAGTCTCTGATCCAAAAAAGAATTTACTTGTAATTGCAGCTGATGCACACAGTTTATTATTTTCTGAAGCAGTATCTGCTGCCTATCACTCAGAAGGATGGCGAGTTTCTCAGTTGGGTGATATGTCATCTGCAATTGATTTGTTGTTTGATCTTGATCTTCAAAAACTAATTGGAAAAATCTGGAAACAAAAATCTGGTATTCTGATAATAGTTATATTCTCACAAACTGATGAAGGTCTGATTTTTTTTGCAGATTCTGTTAATACAATTAAAGAAAAATCTGGAAAACGCATGAAATTGGTACTTTGTGGAAAAATATCAAAGAAAACCAAAGTTAAATCTGATCTGATATCTGAAAAAATTGAAGATATTTTACAATGGTCTAAAACAGTGTCTCAAAATATAAAATAATGAAAAATGGGCCCGATGTGATTCGAACACATGACCTTTCGATTTCTGAATGGTTTATCAGTCGAACGCTCCAGCCAAGCTGAGCTACGAGCCCATGAACAATTCTTTAGGCAAGAGTCATTTAAGTTTAATTTTC
>JAOTUX010000211.1 GCA_029863665.1 Candidatus Nitrosopumilus sp. | reverse complement strand
TCAGATAAAAAAAGACGAGATTTTATTATTAAAACTGATGAATTAAGAAAGAACAAAAATCAAGTAGCCTTAGAAATTTCACAGAAAAAGAAAGCAGGTGAAGATACATCATCAATTCTAACAAAGATGAAAAATGTATCAGTTGAACTTACAAAATTAGAATCAGAACAAGAAATTATTGAAAACACATATTCTAAACTGGCACTAACAATTCCCAATCTCATTCATGAATCGGTTCCAATAGGAATGGATGAACATGCCAATAAAGAAATCAAGAAATGGGGGAATATCCCAAGTTTTAATTTTAAGATCAAAGATCATATTGATATTTCTGAAGAACTGGGTTTGGTAGATCTAGAAAGAGCTGCCAAAGTTGCAGGATCTAGATTTTATTATCTAAGAAATGATATTGTAAGATTAAATCAATCATTAATTCATTACGCATTAGATTTTCTTGCAAAGAAAGAATATTCTCTTGTTCAACCACCATACATGATTAACCGAGAGTCAATGGAAGGAGCAGTAATTGCAGAAGATTTTGAAGAAGTAATCTACAAGATTGAAGAAGAAGATCTCTACATGATTGGAACATCAGAGCATGCCATGGCAGCAATGCACTCAAAAGAAATTATAGAGGGGGGAAATTTACCTATAAGATATGCAGGAATAAGTCCATGTTTTAGAAAAGAGGCAGGAGCACATGGAAGGGACCAAAAAGGGATTTTCAGAGTACATCAATTTGACAAGATTGAGCAATTTGTATTTTCAAAACCAGAAGATTCGTGGAATGAACATGAAAAAATGTTAGCAATCACAGAAGAATTTTATCAAAAATTGGAAATTCCACACAGAGTAATGTTATTGTCAACTGGAGATATGGGTAAAGTTTCAGCAAAGACATATGACATAGAGGCTTGGATGGCAGGACAAAATGCCTATAGAGAAATTGTTTCTTGCTCAAATTGTTTGGACTATCAAGCAAGAAGATTGAAAATTAGATTTAGAGACAAGACAAATGAAGATACTCAATATGTACATACACTAAATAGCACATTAATTGCTACAACTAGGATTTTGGTGTCCATAATGGAAAATTTTCAAACAAAAGATGGACACATTAGAATTCCTGATGTGTTACAAAGTTACATGGGGAATCAGAAAGAGATCTAGTAACATACCCTTATATTTTGGATTTAAAGGTCGATAATAATTGGCACGTAGAAAAGGCAGAGTAAAAGACAAGTGGAGAGAAAAACGCTGGGTTACAGTAAACGCTCCAGATTCGTTTAACAATGTTCCAATTGCATATGTTCCAATTACAGATGACGAAAATGCATCAGGTAGGGTTTTAGAAGTAACGCTATATGATATTCTAAAAGGAGATCCATCACAACATCAATACAAAATCTATTTCCAGATAGACAAGGTAGATGGGGATAAAGCATCAACAATTTTCAAGAGATTTGAGTATTCAAAAGAATTTTTACGTAGTTTAGTAAGACGTGGTTCATCAAAAATTAATTTCATCATAGACATTAAAACGAAAGATGGGTATATCTTTAGAATCAAAGTAATTGCTCTAACACATAGACAACTAAACACATCCAGAAAACATGCCCTCAGATTAATTGCAAGAGACATAATAAATAAAACAGTTCCAGATATGACAATTGATCAATTTGTCCAAGCAACCTGTTATAGTAAAATTAATTCAGATATTATGGCAGCATTCAAGAAAGTAATTAGAGTAAGACATGTAGGTCTTGAGAAAGTAAAACTAATCAGAACCGCAGAAAAAGAAACAGTGTTGCTTGAAGCATAAACAACTGAAGTTAGTCTGTTATAATTATGATAAATAAGATAGAAGTTACGATTGACATAATTATTCATGCAACAGAAGACATTTCAAAGATTTTCAAGGCTTTTGAGGAAGTATTAGATCTAAAAGAAGAAGAATTTTCAATTCAAGAGACTACAGGATATTTTGATAATCCAATAACAATGTTAAATATAAAAATGGTAAAAAAACAATCTCAAAAATTTGTGAAAAAACTACTGGAATCATTATCTATTAATCAAATTAATGAGTTAATTGAAGAGATTGAAGAAAGAACAGTAGATTCTAGATTTCATATGAGATTAGGCAAACAAGAACTAATCAAAGGTGATCTTGTCATAAGAGAAAAAGACACAATAAAAATAAAAATTCACACTCCAATATACAATAAAAAAGAAACGGTTAGAATATTTTCAGAAATTTTTCAAATTGTCAACTAGATTAAATAGGAATAAGAGAGTAATTCAATTTGGGAATGAGGAGATAACAGCCGCTCCAGTCTGAGCTAAAGCTTTGAAGACGCCGCGACGAACCGACCCCATTTTTGAATTGATCATCAATTATCACGTGTTAATTCTACATGTGTTATTAGGTATTATTTTAAATACGGACAAACAAACCTCATTATCGTGTCAGATTATGATGTTATAGTTGCAGGGGGAGGTCTAGCAGGTACAATTACAGCACAATCTATTTCTCACTATTCAAATCAAAACGTGAAAATTCTAGTAGTTGATAGAAACTCAGAATTTATGCCAGGTAGGAAATCATTAGCTGGCTGGGTATGTGGAGATGCATGCTCTAAAGAAGCAGTTGATTTTATGACAGAAAGAATTAAGGTAAAATGGACTAAACCAGAAATTGAACATGATGTAAAGGGAGTAATGGCATTTTCACCAGATAAAGAAACTGCAATTCCATTTGATGGTGCAGGCTATATGCTAAATCGTCAAAAGTTACCTGAAATTCAAAATGAAAGATGTAAAAAAATGGGAATAGAATTTGAATATGAAATTAATCTTACAGGCTTAATCTATGAAGGTCAACAAGCAGTTGGCGTTCAAGGAATTGACAACAAAACAAAACAGCCTTTCAAGAAAACATCAAAACTTGTAATTGATGCTACAGGAGTTACATCTATGCTTAGAAATGGACTTCAAAACTCAACTAAAGTGGAAAAGAGAATTGATAGAAGAGACTTGGAATCAACTGGAAGATATATTATGTATTTTGAACAAGGCCAAAAAAACCTTACAGAATTTGAC
>JAOTUX010000210.1 GCA_029863665.1 Candidatus Nitrosopumilus sp. | reverse complement strand
TCTTCTATGTGTTCTGTAGCCTTTGGATAGTTTGTTGCACGCTTTACATTTAATCTATCAAAATCTCTAAAATAGTTTTCGATGTATTTTGTACTGATTTTATCTGCAGTAGTATTCTCTGTTTGTGCACGCTTTATGATTTTATCATCAACGTCAGTAAAATTTTGAACAAATACAATTTCTGTTCCTTTTCCCTCTAGATATTTTCTTAGTACATCAAAAACTATGATTGTTCTTGCATGTCCAATGTGCGATTCATCGTAAACAGTAACTCCACAAAGATAAATTCTAATCTTTTCTGAGATATCTATCTCTTGTTTGGAATTTGATAATGTATCTTGAATCTTCATCTTCTATCTGGTTTTGGTGTTGGTGACCTTTTATGTTCACTGTTTATGTTTAATTCTTGTATTTTTTGTATTTTTGATTTTTCAATTTGAGTTATTTTTTCTGTCTCTTCAACAGATAATTTTTTCTCAAACAAACAATACAGAATTGAATCTATCTCTTCATATGATGCCCCTATCTCTTCTTCTGCTTGGTGTTCTTCCCATAGATGTGGACTACTTTTTTTTGCAATAACATTCTCAGGAACTCCTAGATACTTTGCAATTCCTCTTACTTGGAGTTTGTATAATGAAATAATTGGAGTAAGATCTGACGCACCATCTCCAAATTTTGTGAAATATCCAATCAAATATTCACTTTTGTCACTAGAGCCTAAAACTAGATAGTTTTTAGCATTTGCATAATAGTACAAAATATTTGTTCGAATTCTTGCACGTAGATTTCCTCTGGCTTTGTCATTTGGTTCAAGATACATTGAATATTCATTTACAATTGGTTTGATGTCAATTAGCTTGTATTGAATTCCAGTCAATGCAATCATTTTGAGTGCGTCTTCTGTTTCTGTTTTAGGTGTAATTGAAGTGTCAGGCATTACTATTGCCATGGTTTTTTCTTTTAGTTTTCTTTTACATATGTATGATAATACAGCTGAATCTACTCCTCCACTTAGTCCTAAAATGACTCCATTTGTATGGTTTTTTTCAATTTGTTCTGATAAAAACTCCTCAATTGTTTCTGTAATTGAAGAATAATTTTGATTTGTGATTTCATTTACAATATCTTGATTCAATAATCTACTTGTTGAATATGTGAGAATAAAAATTGTACTTATTATTATCTTTGATTTGGTTTATCTATTGTGTAAATTCAGTTGAAGTTAAAAAATAACATGTGTCTACATATCAGTATTATTAGATTCTGCTTAATTTAGAATTTTGATTGGTTTATTTAGATGTCAATGTAAATACCATCATCTTTTGCCTCGACAGGGTATGTTTCCAGTTTTACATCTTTAAGATAGTCAGTAAGCTCACCTGTCTTAATATTGTAATGCCAAAAGTGTAATGGACATTCTACAATATCTCCATCTAGTTTTCCTGGGGCAATTGAACCGTCTTGATGTACACAAAGATCATCTAATGCATGATATCCATTTTGATTAAATATTGCAATTTGTTTTCCATCAACTTTAAAGGCCTTGCCTTTCCCTGCAGCAATCTCTCCTTTTTCTGCAATTTTTTTCCAGGTCACTAATTTACTGAAATATTTGTCATTTATTTATATTCGCATGTAGGATTTTATAGTCTAATTCATGGATGTGGTTATTGAGTAAAGTAAAGACTAGTTCAAAACTGATCAAAGAAGGAAAACTATCTTATGAATGGGCTAGATCCCATATGCAAATTCTAGATAATACTATTAACCGTTTTAAAAAATCAAAACCTCTAAAGGGAATTACTCTTGGATTTTGTTTGCATATTACAAAAGAGACCTCTGTTCTATTAGTTGGTGCAAAAGAATTAGGTGCAACTGTTGTATGTTGCGGTGGAAATCCCCTGACTACTCAAGACAATATTGCCGCATTTTTAGTATCTCAAGGAATTCATGTGTATGCCTGGCATGGCCAATCCGTCAAAGAATATGATTGGTGCATTGATCAGGTATTGAAACACAAACCTGTTATCTTAACTGATGATGGTGCTGACATGAACGTCAAGGCTCATTTTGATAAACGATTCAAAGATATGGTTATTCTTGGAGCAACTGAAGAAACTACTGCCGGAGTTACACGAATCAGAGCAGTGGAAAATCAAGGTAAACTTCGATATCCTGTGATTTTAGTTAATGAAGCATATACAAAACACATGTTTGATAATAGATATGGAACTGGTCAAAGTACAATTGATGGTTATCTACGTGCCATGAATTTACTTATGGCCTCAAAACGTGTTGTAGTTGTAGGATATGGCTGGGTTGGACGTGGTGTTGCATCAAGATGTAGTGGAATGGGCTCAAAAGTAATTGTCACTGAAATAGATCCTGTTAAGGCCCTTGAAGCTCATATGGATGGATTTGAAGTAATGCCAATGGCACAAGCTGCAAAGATTGGAGATATTTTCATTACGTGTACTGGAATGACTAGTGTGATTAGAAAAGAACACATTTTGTTAATGAAGGATGGTGCCATTATGGGCAATGTGGGTCACTTTGATGTAGAAATTGACAGTAAATTCTTACTTGAAAAATCAAAATCTGTAAAGCAAGTACGCCCTAATCTTGATGAATGTATTTTGAAAAATGGAAAAAAAGTCTATCTAATTGGACAAGGACGACTTGCAAACCTTGTTGCCGCAGAAGGACATCCTCCAGAAGTAATGGCGCAATCTTTCTCAAATCAAATACTCTCTGTTTTGTATATTCTTAAGAATCATAAAAAAATGGAAAACAAAATTATCAACGTACCTGAAGAAATTGATAAACAGGTAGCTGTTGATGCTCTAAATGCAATGAATGTTAAAATTGACAAACTTACTTCAGAACAAGTAAAATATGCAAACAGTTGGTAAAACTTCTTAACCTCATTCCCTCTTTTGATACATATATGATGAACAAAAAAGCCATTATTACAAGTGCTTTACCTTATGCAAATGGCGAAATTCATTTGGGACATGTTGCATCTACCTATCTTCCTGCAGATGTTACTACTAGATTCTTAAAACTAAATGGAGTAGAGGCTTACTATGTTTGCGCATCTGA
>JAOTUX010000209.1 GCA_029863665.1 Candidatus Nitrosopumilus sp. | reverse complement strand
AAAATTTGGATCTATGCGAATTCCTTCAATCCAGGTTTGATTTCCAGAGTAAAATGCGTGGCATATTCCAACTGGAGATAATTTCTCAAATAAAAATAAGTGTCCTTCAGATATCCAAAAATTCCAGATTTGGTCAATATAATCTCCCCAAGAAAAAGTATTTTTACAGAATTTTAAAATTGGAATTTTATCTAATGCATTTGCTTCTCGAATCGTCATTATATACGAAAAAATATTAAGAATAATCTAATAAACTAACTATGGGTAAGATTATAGCTGGTAAAACATCAGAAATTCTTCCCGGAAATATGATCAAAGTATCTATTGATGGAAGAGATATCTTAGTTGCAAATATTGATGGTAATTATTATGCAACAGATGACTCATGTACACATTCAGGTGCTAGTTTATCGGAAGGGGAGTTAGATGGATGTACAATTACATGTGGTTGGCATGCAGCACAATTTGATTGTAAAAATGGTAAATTAGTTAAATTTCCAGCAAAAATTAGGGATTTGACATCGTACAACGTCACAGTAGAATCAGATAGCGTCTTTGTAGAGATGTAACTATATACTTCTAATTTTTAGTAAATGGTGTAAGATATGGCAGATGAAACGCAAAATAAAGAATCAATGAAAGAAGCAATTGAGACATTAAATCAGATTACTTCTAGTAATTCCACTCCAAAGACGATAAAAAAATCAATCACAGATTTGATTGTAGATTTGAATAATGAGGAATATTCACTTTCAGTAAGAGCTGCAAATACAATCAGTCTTCTAGATGATGTAACACAAGATCCGAACATGCCTTCATACGTAAGAACACAGTTATGGCAAGCAGTTTCAAAATTAGAAAGCATAAGAGAATAAGAGATACTATTTTACCCATATTTTTGTATGCAAAGACAATCATAATTAGAAAATGCTTCAAAATCAAGTGTTAGTTTTTGATTAAGAAAATGCAATGGTGTCAATGAAGACTTAGGGCAACAGATGGACGCATAAGTTTAGAGTAGTTTATGGTCTGGTAAACGATAAACTGTGAATTTTGCACATACGAGAAGACACCATTGCATGATTATCTTATTTCATTTTTACATTTAACTAACACTAATCATTTGTTCATACAAATGATTAGATTTATCTAAATACTATTTTGTAATAATGTAGGTAAGTATTGGAACTGTCATCAAGCTACTAATCGTTTTTGATCTTAAGATCTGATACTTTTTAGAAAATTATTATTCATTACCACTTGTGGAAATATAATTTGAAAGAGAGTACAGTTTTCGATATAGGGGTAGGTATTTCCATAATACTCACAGTTTCAATTGTGAAAAAAATATCTATATTTTGAAAGAGGGTAAAAAGAATCAAACATGAATCAAATCAAAGTAAAATTCAGTCGTCACTAGAATTACGAAGTAATTTTGATTCATGACAAAATATTAAGATTTTAATGCATTTATGAGAAACATTGTAGGCTAAGTTCTTTCAAAAGAGAATAAATTCCCTTAAAGTTCAACAATATTATTGAAAATTGAGGAATATTTAGAAACACTCCCAAAAAATATACTTAGTGGAGAAGATATTCATCTATCTGAAAAATCTTTTAGAGAAATTTTCAGATTTGTAGATTTAGGAGAAGATGATATTTTTTATCATTTGGGTTGTGGAGATGAAAGAGGAATAGAGATAGCTGTAAATGAATTCAAAGTCAAAAAAGCAGTAGGATTAGATAATAATTCTGAAAAAATCCAGCAGGGAAAAAAAATACTTGAAGAAAAAAATATTCAAGGAGA
This sequence comes from Candidatus Nitrosopumilus sp., assembly GCA_029863665.1. Classification (GTDB taxonomy): domain Archaea; phylum Thermoproteota; class Nitrososphaeria; order Nitrososphaerales; family Nitrosopumilaceae; genus Nitrosopumilus. The sequence continues at coordinate 1,299 of JAOTUX010000209.1, read as the reverse complement.
ACTAATTTGTAAAAATATAGAAGAATCAGATATTTCAGATGCTTCAGTGATTTTATTTTGGTTTACAGATGATAAGATCATTAAACAAATGTTTGAAAAATTTGAAAATCTAAAACCAGGAACAAAAGTAATTACAATTTGGGGACCGCTTCCAAATTGCCTACCAGATAATGTAAATTTTCCATATATTGTAAACAAAGTACCATTCAAAAAAGCTCAAAACATGCAAGATCAATTATTAGCAATTTTTGGTGTAAAATGTATAGACTTTGTAACAGCGTGGGAATTTGCAGAAAGATATACAAAATCTATAGGAACTCCTGAAATTAAAAATGATCGATTTTTGACAATTATACAAACTTTAGTAATCTGGATAAATGCCAGGAATTTAGGAGTCACATGTGGTAAAGAAATTCCTGAATCTATTCAAACTTATATCAAGATTATGAAAATGAATTTTGACATTGATTTTGAACATCTCTTAAATGAATAATCGATGTAATCCTTTTATTTTGTTTTGACGTGGAAAAATTATGGATGGTAGGATTAACATCAATGTTTCTACAGTAGATTATGACAAAACAAGTAAAGCATTGACACATCAATTGTCGATGTTAGAGGAAATGGTTCACAGTCAAGAAGATTTCGTGATGACCGACTCAGAATTTGCATTTGGCTGGCATTTTTTTGTATTAAGTGTAAACAAGTCACTTGTTCAAAAATTGATAGAAGTGATGGGTACAGATTTTGAGAAATTAAAAGGGAAAGGAATGGAGAAGAAATTCATTACATGGTTAATGAAGAATGTTGAAAACAAATCGCCTAGGTTTAAGCTTGCTATCAAAGAAGAGATGGAATCAAGTAAATTCGGTATTTTCTAGAATTTTTTATTTTAATTCTATGCTTTGTAAATTCTAAAATAGATAAAGTCTTGATCCATCTCTTATTGATATGAACGAAGAGCAAATTATTGTCCCACTGTTGATAGTTCTTGCAGTAGGAATTTTTGTAGGAAGTAGAATATGGATAATGTTTAGAAAATAGATTATTTAATACACTCATGTTTTTCTAAAATTAATTAAAACAACGAGAAATACATGGAAAACAGATGATCCTAGGAACTTTGACCATAACATGAATTGTTTTCCTAACCTATCATTCTACGACGCAGAATAATGGCTTCTCGTTACAGTATGTACGTTAAAATCATATTTAATTATGATCCTCATTTTCATCTAATAACATATCATTCAAAGTTAATTCTCATAATTCTTGTTCTAGTGGTTTATCAATCATCCA
>JAOTUX010000208.1 GCA_029863665.1 Candidatus Nitrosopumilus sp. | reverse complement strand
ATTCAGAAGGAACAGAATCACTTTCAAAGAATACTAAACCAGGATTTGCACCATTTTGAATATCAGAATATTTTAAAACAAGACGTTTGATTTGTTGTTTTACTTTAGAAGGATTCTTAGTTTTTATTTTGATTGAAACTGCACCATTGCCTCTAGTTTTCCAAGGAATATTAGGATTAAATCGAATTAATTTTGGAAAATCAAGGAATTCAGTATTTTGTTTATGAAGCAAATCAACAATTTTGTAAGCTAGAAATGTAGTACACATTCCTTTAGGAGAATCAGTATCATCAAATCCAATATTAAGAATGGTTTCTTGGGACATAATTCATTAAAGTAATTCAGATATTTTTAGTTGTTTCATGGTTCAGTTGATTTAAATTAATAAAGTCAGGTTCCAAGCTGAATTGATAGTAATAGATGAGGTAAGGATTTTCAAAGAAATTGAAGATAGAACCCCAGCATCAGTTTCACTAAACGGTCCGGATGGAATTTTACCCCAAGTTCAAGAAACGGCTATAAGAATATCAAAGAAATTTGGAATACCAGCATATGTTTTAGCAGATACAACATGGGGAACATGTGATCTAAACTCAAATGGTTCAAAAACTCTTGGGGCAGAGATTCAGTTTAACATTGGACACACAATAAATACAGAATCATTTGAAAAAGATCTTTTCTTAATTGATGCTTTTGATGATGTTGAATTCGATAGTGTTGCAAAAAAATGTACCATACTATTAAAAGGAAAAACAATTTCATTGGTTACAGATAGTCAACATTTGCATCAAGTAGACAAGGTTGAAAAGATTTTAACAGAGAGTGAAATTAAAGTTAAAATCGGAAAAGGGAAGGGACAGTTAAATGATGGCCAAGTGTTTGGTTGTGAGTTTTATCCTGCATCAGATTTAAAAAAAGAAGTTGATGCCTATGTATTTTTAGGACAAAGTAATTTCCATGCAGCAGGAATCGCTTTATCTACAAATTTACCAACATATGTTTTAGATCCTTATTTTAACGAAGTAAGAGAAGTTACAGAATTTGCACAGAAATTAAAAAAGAAAGCTACTCTTGCAATTTACAAAGCAACTGAAGCAAAATCTTTTGGAGTAATTGTAGGATTAAAAGAAGGACAGCTTTCTAAAGTATTTGCTTTAAAAATTAAAAAAGAATTAGAAAAGGAAGGAAAAGATGTTCAGTTATTTGCACTAACTGACATTACAAATGAGAGATTAAAAAATCTCAAAGGAATTGATGCTTTTATTCAAGTAGCTTGTCCAAGGATTTCTACAGATAATCAGTTTGACAAACCCGTATTATCTACCCCGCAAGCAAATGCTCTTCTTAAAATTTTACGAAATGAAAGTATTGATGAATATTTAGAAATACCACATTGGTTATAATCATAATACTAATTTTTGGAATCTAGTATTGTTATACAATTTTTTAAATGCTTTAGATTTTTTGGCTTTAGATTTGTATTGAATTCCCTGAATGATTGCATGTTCAAGTAGATTTAATGCATTATCAAATTTTGAAAGCATTGCAAGACTACAAGATTTATCAAATAAAACATCTCCATTATCAGGATAGTCATTCAATATAACATTACAACATATAATAGATTCAGTAAATTTTTCCATAGAAAATAAAATTCGTTCTTTATGGTATAATCCAATTTTATAGTTTGGAGTTTTCTCTAGTATTTCATCGCATAGAAGTAAAGCTTCAGTAAAATGTCCTTGTTTACGAAGAGATGAGATTTTATTTATCATAGTAGAAATATCTTCTGGACATATCTGTAGAACAGCGTTATAGCACTTTATAGAATTATCAAAATCTTTGAGTTTACTTAGAGCATATCCTTTATTATTGAGTGAACTAATATGAAGTGGATTTTCACTTAGAATTCGGTCATAATATACAATAGCTGCCTTTGGTTTTCCTTGAAGAAATAATCTATTTCCTTCATCTAAAATTGAATTTATTTTAGGATTTAACATTATCAATCAAAGTTTAGGTTTGATCAAGATTTTTCCAAAAAGACCTTTTCCTTTCAGCATTTTTGTGTGAGCTTCGGCTGCATGTTCGAGAGGATAAATAGAGTCAATAATAGATTTTATTTTACCTTGAGACATCCAATAAAGACCTTGTTCTAATTCAGATCTAGTTCCTTGAGTTGAACCTAAAATATTAATTCCCTTAAAGAAGATATGACGTAGATCCGTTTTAGCATCATAGCCTGTTGTAGCACCAGTAGTAACAATGGTTCCACCATAATTTAGCAAAGTTAGTTCTTTATTCCAATGAGATCCCCCTATATGTTCAAAAATTACATCAACTCCAGATATTTCCCCATATGGTTTTGAAATCTTTTTTGCAATAGATCTAACTTCTTTGTGCCAATTATCATTTCGATGATCAATTGCATAATCTGCCCCTAAATCTAATAATTTATCTAATTTATCAGGACTTGCAGTGGCAATTACAATACACCCAAACAGTTTTGCAATTTGAATTCCATAATTTCCAACACCAGAACTGCCACCCATTATCAAAACTACTTGTCCAGGGCGAATTTTTGCTCTTCCAACTAACATGTGCCATGATGTTAGTAATGTCATTGATGCGGCAGCTGCATCATCATATGATACATCTTTAGGAATTTTTACAACATTAACTTCTGGAAGATGTGTAAATTCACAATATCCACCCCAAAGTGGACCTGTTTCAAAACCCCAGATAGTCCGTTTCCTACAATCATATTCTCTTCCATCAGTGCAAGATTTACAAACTCTGCATGACATATTTCCATGAGAGACTACTCTATCACCAACTTTGATATTTTTTACATTGCTGCCAATAGCAGTGACTACTCCTGCAGCGTCAGTTCCAGATATGTGAGGCAATGGGATTGCCAAAGGTTTTCCTCTCATACCCCAGATATCATCATAGTTTAGAGATGCTGTCTCTACTTTGAAAACCACCTCATTAGATCCTGGTTCAGGAGAAGGAATATCTTTAATTTTTAAAATTTTAGAGAAATCATCATCTGTGGTATATTCATGATATACTAACGCTTTCATGATTTCTTTTAGGCTCTTGAAAATATATGAT
>JAOTUX010000207.1 GCA_029863665.1 Candidatus Nitrosopumilus sp. | reverse complement strand
AACGCTTTTCTGTAAATGTATGATGCTTTTTCAATAACAGAGTCAGAAAGAGAAAGTTTGTCTTTTAATGTAGATAATTGACTTAATGCTTGTCGGAGGTTCTTATCAGAAGATGCATTAACTTTGGTTCTACTATCCCAAGTTCTTAGTCTTTCAATAGTACTTTTCATAGAAGCTGTAAGTGGTTTTCCAGATGAATCTTTGTTTATAGGACTAATAACAGTAGCAAGTCCTCGATCATGCATAGTAAGTGATGTAGGAGCACCAGTTCTAGTTGGATCCGTACCGCCCTCTTTTGAAAACGATCTCCATTCAGGTCCAGAATCAGCCAATATTTCAGAAAGGACATAACCACATTTTCCACAAAATCTCTCCCCAGTATCATTATCAGTTAGCATAGAGTTTTTTCCACAACGTCCACATACTGCATCTGTATTGATAATTTCTAAAACCAAGAATAAGACCATTATTACATAATTTACTTCATATAAGAACTGGTGTATTTTGTAATTTCACACTAAAACATTCAGATATTAATTCAAAAATCAAGAAAAATGTAAAATGAATTAAGATTTGACAAAAAAATAAAACAAATGTCTAAAAGAAAACAATTTTTCTTGAAATTTATTCTACTGGAACATTTACAATCAATATCTGATGAGAACAAGGGCAAACTTGTAAAAATCCAAAAAGGAGTAGAAATTAAAAAATTTAATCATTTATTACAAAATAAAGTCAAGAAGCATGGCGATCTCGAGGATCAATTTCCAATGACTTGTTAAAGCAATCTAACGCCTCTTCATATCTTCCCAAACCTCTAAGAGAAATTGCCTTAAAATTCCAAAGATCAGGATCATTCTGATTTAGAAATAGAGCTTGTTCAAAAAATGCAAGGGCTTCACTAAACTTCCCATCCTCCATGAAAGATTTACCTTTTGCAATAAGTATCGATATTTCAGTCACGAATTAGATGGAGAAGCATTTGTATTAAATTTGAAAATATCACACACATAATTAACCATAAAAACTAAACAAATTTACAAGAATTTACTGAAAATTTAAATAAATTTTTTGATATTGTAGAGTATGGAGTTAGACGAAACAGATGAAAGAATTCTTAAAAATTTAATGGTAGATGCGAGATTATCAGGAAGGCATCTTGCATTAAAGCTTGGAATATCAACAGTTACAGTACTATCTAGAATCAAAAAATTAGAAAAAGAGAAAATAATTCGTGGATATACTGTAATGATTGATCATGAAAAACTAGGATACACGTTAACTGCAATTATAGAGATTATGGCAAAAAACGATAAAATCATAGATATCGAAGAAGAAATTTCAAAATTTGAGAATGTATGTGGAGTTTATGATATCACAGGATCAACAGATACGCTAATTGTTGCAAAATTTAAAGAAAGAAATGAATTAAGTGAATTTGTGAAGAATTTGGCAGCAATACCAAATGTTGAAAATACTAACACTCACGTAGTTCTAAATACTGCAAAAGAAGACTTCAGATTAACATAGGGAAAACAAAATGAGAAAAATAAGTGTTTTTGTAATTACTATAATCATATTTGGGACACTACAAACAACAAATGCACAGACCAATGAGTTAGATATGCAATTAGAAGTATCAGATGAGGAGAAGATAATACTTTTTGCAGGTTTTGCAATTGCAATAATTGCAATTTTTTTATTTTTAGCAAGAGACATCATACTTAGGAAAAAAACACTTTATGATAAAGAAGAATTAGAATCAAAAAAAGACAAAACATATGAAAAGTACCATTCAGATTGGGGAGAAGATTATGAGGAATTAGGAAATAGAAAAAATACAAAAGAAGACAAGGAATTTCGGGATGCAGCAATGAGTGATAGTCTCTTAAATTATTATAACATTCTCGGAATTTCTAAAGATGCAACACAAACAGACATTAAAAATAAATTTAGAGAATTAGCAAAAAAAACCCATCCAGATAAAACAAAAGAGAATTCAGAAGAAGAGATGGCAGAGATAAACAAAGCATATGAAATATTATCAGACGAAGAACGTAGAGAGAAATATGACAGATATCTAAAAGAGAACTAATAAGATTCAAGTTTAAGAATTATCATATTAAGATCAATTGAATTTGGGGTCTGTACGCTATTAGTAAGATTAGTGATAATTTCTAGATTGAGTATTTTTTCATCAGATTCAATCTGAGTAGTAATTTTGAGTTCACCAAATTCAGTATTAGGTCCAAGCATTTTTTTTGTTAAAAGCGGAACTACCGAAAGATCCTCTATAGTACCATTCATTTTATATGCAAATTTATCCGAAAAATATACACCGCCACGAGTGGTAGGTTCATTGACAGGAATAGGTGAATGAGCAATAGACACATCAATAATTGGATAGGTCACATCATTTAGATAAAGCAAATATTTTGAGGGGTTTTTTTTGTTAAATTGAATAAGAGATTCAAGTAAATCAGAGTTAATTGACATCAAAAGTAGCCAAATTATAATTCTATTGAATCTTTCTAAATATAACATGAAAAATGGAAATAACCATACAGCATAGCACAACTTTAAAAACAAGAATTAAGAATTAGTAATATTGCAGCAATTTGCAAATACTCATTCAATGAGAAATGAGATACTCAGTTTAATGGTCCAAAAGAAATTAGAGGGAGATCACTATGTTGAGATGCTAGATTATACTATTGATTTGTTTGAAAGTCAAGCTCTTGGAACAGAGTATTATGGATATCACAACATCAATCACGAATTAGAGGTAACGTATGTTTCACTTTTAGCTGCAAAACAAGACAGAGTTCAATTTACTGACGAGGACATAAAATATCTATACATTGCTGCATTATTTCATGATTTTGATCCTCAAAAAAACGTAGACAAACCACATGAAGAAAGTGTTCTGAAATTTATTTCAATGGATAGAAAATTACGTCAGTTAATCAACGCCGCAAACATAGATTTAGAAATTATAAAAGCACTAATTTTAAGAACCACATACCCATGGAGTGGCGAACTTAGAAAAAATGCGGAAGAACAAATTAAACAGTGTTTTCAAAATTCAGATTTAACAAGAGATGACCAACAATATCAA
>JAOTUX010000206.1 GCA_029863665.1 Candidatus Nitrosopumilus sp. | reverse complement strand
TTTGTTTTTCTTTATCTTTACTTCGCTAATACCTTGTAAAGGTGCAATTGTAACTCCTTCTGTAACAATTGCCAATCCAACACGAACTGCAAGATCCAGTTTATCTTCCAAGGATGAATTTGGTAGGGAGTATTTCCCTAGAGCAATTTCCTTTGAAAGAATTAATGCAGATAGCTCCTTTCCGTTTATTTTTAATAATTCTCTAAGGGGTTCAGCAATATCAATTTCATGCATCTTAGCTACTCTATCTGCTAAATCAAATGCGATTTTCGGCTCAATTATGCCTGAAGAATCCACAAGGCTTGATTTTGCCTCAGCTGCATGTTCAAAGATGGTATATGTTTCAGAAGATAGGTTGGAATAGTAATCAAGATAATAATCAGGCATCTTAATGCCACTAATACGAGATATTGCGTCATTTTCAGACATTATTCAGTTCTATTACTTGCTACTTTGAATTGCTTTTGCTATTTCTTGTAGTTTTTTGATACTTCCTCCCTTTTCAAGGAATGTGCCAATGACCAAAGCATCAGCACCTGCATTGACCAAGTTTTGAGCTGTTTTTACATCTTTAATTCCTCCGCCTACTATCAAAAATCCATTAAATGTACGCCTTACAGTCTGAACCATCTCAGGAGTAACATTGGTTTTTGCACCCGAACCTGCTTCTAAATAAACAAATCTCATACCAAGAAATTGGGCTGCAAGAGCATATGCTGCAGCAATTTTTGGTTTCTCAAATGGAATTCCTCGTGCTGAACCAACAAACCAAGCAGAAGTTCCTTCTCCAATCACTAAATAGGCAGTTGGAAGTGGTTCTAAACCAAATTTGAGAACGCTTGGCGCTCCCAGTGCTTGTGCTTGTGTGATAAAGTATGGGTTCTCTGAATTCATTAGAGAGCTAAATAATATTGCATCAGCATCAGGTACAACTCCAGTAACATTACCAGGAAACAAAATTATTGGAATTTTTATGCCCTTTTTGATACCTTTAACCACTTGAGCCATCTCAATTTGATCAGTAGCAGAGGAGCCTCCAACCAAGATTGCAGATGCTCCAATCTTTTCAACATCTTTAGCAAGCTCACTTGATGCCTCCAAATTTGATACTTCGGAATCAATTAACACAAACAATAATGCATTTTTCTTTTTTAATTCTGATTTTAGGAATGTTTCAACTTTATTTTTGGCCATGAAAGAAGTTTGTAGATGACTCTTTAAAGTTTAATTGGAATGTTGGTATACAGATTTGTATAGCTATGACAGGGATCGAAAAATCTAATTTTAATAACATTATTCGTCAAATTATCAAAAAATCACTATTTACAGAGCGGCAAATTGAAATTATTTTAAATCAGAAGAACTTGTTAGAGTCTAATTTTTCCATAACAAAGGGGGCATATTATAGGCAAGTTGGGCAGTCTAGAGAGAAATTAATTTCATTATTTTATTCAATCATACTTTTACGTGGTCTAGGCATACTTTTACCTGATGATATAGATGTGATATCAAAACTTTCAGAACAGATTAGTGTGATAGATCAAAGTGATGTTTTTCCTGAAAGGGAGGAAGAAGTCATTAGTGTGATAGATAAGCTCGTTCGTCAGGCATGTAATATGTGACATGTGTGATAATTATGAATAGAATTTAGTTAAACTGATTGTGATTTTATGTGTGAGTTTGTTAATCTAAAGTGTGAAATAATGTTGTTCAATCATGATAAATCACAATATAGGCATAAAAGATGTGATGTTAGTGGAAATTCCTGAGCCTGAAATAATTTTAGGTGTGATTTTAGCATTCTTAGTTGGTTTAATTGGATTGTATGTATATAACAAAGTACGACCATTTTTAAAATCTAAGAATGAATTATCGATATCACAAACTGAACGTTTAGAATATTATGAAAAGCAGTTAATTGATATGAAAATACGCCTAGATTCATTAGAAATACAGGGAATTGAGCAAAGAACAGATCCTAATTTAGAACTAAAGCAATTCCTAGAGAGATTGGCAAAGAATGAAATCCAAGAGAGAAAAGTTGAAGAATCTAACAAATCTAAAATTATACCTAAAAAATCAACTTTCACGCCTAGTGTTCGTGATATAGACCATACAAATCCAACAGATTTTGTGTTGCATTTAATCACAAACAAAGCTATGACATCACGTGACATACAAGTCACATTGAAGAGAAGTAGAGAGCATACTTCTAGGTTAATGAAGAGATTATTTGAAAATGGTTATGTTCAAAGAAATACAGAAACAAAACCATATACTTATTCAATTACTGAAAAAGGAAAAGAAAAGATTGAAGTTCAAGAAGTTAATTCTATAATTGCATAAGAAATTTTTTTAAAATCAAAAATATTGTTTGTTAGTTTTAGATGAATTTAATTATTAATTATAGAATTTATTAAATTATATATATTATTAATTTATAATAATATTATGTCAGTGCAGGAAAATGAAGTTTTAGTAAAAATTACGTCAGTGGGGTCAATTTCAATTCCTAAACAATTTAGAAAACAGATGGATATTCAAAATGGTGATTATGTTAAAGTTATTCTTGGGAAAGATCGATTATTAATTAGAAAAGTCATTATTACTTAATAGATTATTTTTGTTTTTGACTAATCTTGATGGTTTGATAAGTCCATTCTCTACCGGTTCTAATTCTATTAATTTTGCCTTTTATTGAAAATCGTGACAAGTATGTAGATATTATACTTAATTTTACTGGCTCGTTAAATTCATCTTCATATTTTTCAAGAATGTTTGTGGAAGTAAATTTGCCCATCGGGAAGAATTTATCTACAACATGCCAAATTTTTGAGCCTATTGAATCCATATTTGTTGATTCTTGTTCTTCTTCAATATTCATTAAATCCATCATTTCAAAAATTTTAAGGACTTTATCTCTAGTAACATTACCTTCTAATTTAATATCATATCGGGCACCGTCTGAGTCTTCCATATCAATTCTAATTCGTTTTTTTGCCATCTTTGAGATCTTGAGAATTAAAGATTAACAATTCAATTGATCCTATAATGTTTGTTAACTAAATGGTTTGTTAACATTGACTGCGTAAGAAACGCCTGGGATGATTTTTGTTATTAACAAT
>JAOTUX010000205.1 GCA_029863665.1 Candidatus Nitrosopumilus sp. | reverse complement strand
TCTCCTGAAGGATATTACCCTGGATTGCCAGAACATGTTTTAAAAATTATATCGCCTACAAATTTTATTTCTGTTTCTGCAAAACCTGAAGAAATCTACAACAGAAGAATGAAAGATGATACCCGAAATAGAGATAAAATCACTATTGCTAACATTAAGAAAGAATTAGATGTTCAATCAGGCATGATTTCTGCATGTGCAGTAATCACTGGTTCTCCTGTTAAACACGTTCTTAATGGTGAGGGAAAGATTGATGAAGCAGCAGATAAAATCATTAATGCAATAGGACTGTAAAAAATGGATTTCAATTTTATACTACTTTTCATCGAATCAATACCTCTCCAATTTGATATTTTTGGAGGTGAAGATGGCAGACATGTTCTTGGTAGTGATGATCCTATGATTAAAGGATTGATTCTCTCAATGTTTGCAGTATCTGGATTTGGCATCCTTCTCAATATATTCAACTCTGCTGTTAGAAAGAAGATGGTTGATCAAATAAAGCTAAAACGTATTATGAAAGAAACACGCGCATGGCAAAAAGAAAGAATGGCTGCCATGAGGTCCAAAGATCAAGCCAAAATTAATGAGCTTAGCAAAAAATCTTCGTACATGAACAAAATGTCAATGGAGATGATGCAGATGAATATGAGGCCTATGATGATTACCTTTGTACCTCTAATTTTGATATTTTATCTTGTACTGCCACAATTGTTTTCATATACTGTTGCTTTATCTCCGATCCCACTAAATGTGATTCCGGGAGATTTCTTCCAATTAACATGTACTGCAGAGCAAGCAGCTAATGTTGATGATGTTTGTCCTGACGAAAATGCACTATATCTGTGGGCCTGGTATTTTCTTTCTTCGATTGCATTTAGTGGTATCATTATGAAACTAACAAAAACATCCATGGATCTCAGTTGACGAAATCTATTGTTATTTCTGGCCCTCCAGCAGTAGGAAAAACAACTGTTGCTAAAGGATTAGCAGAAGAATTTCAATTACAGTATCTTAGTGGGGGTGACGTACTAAAGGAAATTGCAAAAGAACAAGGTTTTGATTCTGAAGGTGATGACTGGTGGGATACTGATGATGGGATGAAATTTCTAAGCCAACGTGAAGAAAATTCTGAATTTGACAAAAAATTGGATGAAAAATTGATCACACTTTTCAATCAAGGTGGAATGGTAATTACAAGTTATACGTTACCTTGGCTAATTCAAGATGGAATCAAAATCTGGTTAGAAGGCTCTCATGCAAGTAGTACTAAGAGAATGCAATCTAGAGATAACATGAGTCCTGAAGAGGCTTATGAAATCACAAAAAAACGATTTGATAAGAATAAAGCGCTATACAAAAAATTATACAACTTTAATTTTGGTGATGACAAATCTGTGTTTGATTTGATAATTAATACTGATAATCTTACAGCACAACAAGTAATTGATGTTGTAAAAGAAACTGTGAGAAAATTACTATGACTCTCAAACAACTTGAAAATCTTATTGAAATTGATCAGGATATTACAGATGATGCATATGGGACATATTATGATAAAAGAACAATCAAACAACTGCTAAATTATGGTCTTATTATATTAGATAAACCTCCAGGCCCCACAAGTCATGAAACTGTAGCTTGGACCAAACGTATCTTGAAACTTCCAAAAATTGGTCATAGTGGAACTCTAGATCCTCAAGTTTCAGGAGTTTTACCTTTAGGACTAGGTGAAGCCACAAAAGCGTTGGGAGTTTTACTTTTTGGTCCAAAAGAATATCATGCATTAGGAAGAATTCATTCTCTCCCATCAAAAGAAAAACTTGATGAAGTAATTGCTCTATTTAGAGGAGAAATTTTTCAAAAACCTCCTCAACGTTCAGCTGTTGTAAGACAAACAAGAACAAGAACTATCTATGAATTTGAGGTATTAGAACAAAAAGAAAGATTGTTGTTGACCCGAGTTCTGTGTGAGGCAGGAACATACATACGAAAATTATACTATGATCTGGGAGAAATTCTTGGTCCTGGTGCTACAATGATAGAACTTAGACGAACTAGGGTTGATCAATTCTATGAAACTAATGGCCTAGTAACTCTACATGAACTTGCAGATGCATTTGCATTATGGGAAGAAAAAAAAGATGACACTAAATTAATGAAAATGATAAAACCTATTGAATATGCATTAAGTGAATTAAAGTCAGTGATAATTCGTGATTCTGCAGTAGATGCTTTGTGTCACGGCGCACAACTTGCAATACCTGGTATCTTAAAAATCTCCCCAAACCTGAAGGTAGGTGATATTGTTGGAATTTATACACAAAAAGGAGAAGCAGTTGCTTTAGCTGAATCGACAATGACTGAAGAAGAAATACGTGATGCTACAAAGGGATATGCCTTTGAAACAAAACGAATTATCATGGCTCCAAACACTTATCCAAAAAAATGGAGAACAAAACCGACTCCTCCAAAGGATTAAAAATCAAGAAATTATTTTAGAAGAATTGTTAGCAAAAAGTCTTGTAATTTTTATCTGTGTTGGTCTTATTTCCGGTTTTGCATTTGGTGTTTATCTGATTGATGTAAAAAATACTAGCCAATTAGTTTTTGTTGATGGACCTTCAATCTCTATAGTTACTGAAAAATTTGATTTTAAAAAAAATGAAGAGATAAAAATTAGAATTGTCAATTCTGGTACTACTCCTCTGACTTTTTCTGATAGTTCTTATGGTCTTAGAATTACTGGATTATCTGGAATATTGATGTATTCTCCTATTAGTTCACAAGTAACATCTCAACTAGAGCCGGGTGATGAAATTGAATTTCTATGGGATCAAATAAAAGATGACGGTGATGTGGCTTTGGAGGGTCTTTACAAAATCTCTGCAAAAGGTACAGATGAACAAGGAAATAAAGTAGAGAAATCTACTACCGTTACAATTTGGAAATAGTTTTTCAATTCCGGAATAACATAATATATAATCACATTTTACCGAATACTTTTGTCGTAAGACTGTGCCGGGGTCGCCTAGCCTGGTAGGGCGCGCGCCTGGAAATAATTTACCATAAAGCGCGTTCTCGCAAGGGAACGGGAGTTCAAATCTCCCTCCCGGCGCCATCCACAATCAATTAATGGCAAG
>JAOTUX010000204.1 GCA_029863665.1 Candidatus Nitrosopumilus sp. | reverse complement strand
CAAAGGTTCGTGGCATTATGGTGAAATGGATTCATCAAAAAGACTCCAACCAGAATTTGAAATGATTGCAGTTGGTAAAGGTTTTGTTGGTATAATTGATGACAAAAGTCCAAAAGAAGATCATGAGAAAATTGCTAAAGAGGCAATTAGAATTAGTAATGAAAAAATTCAGTCAGGAAACTATGACATTGTAATTTTAGATGAGATAAATTATGCAGTAAATCTCAATTTAATTTCGATAAATGATGTTCTAGAAATAATCAAATCTAAACCAAAAGAAGTAGATTTAGTGTTAACAGGAAATTATGCAAAAGATGAGGTAATTGAAGTAGCTGATTTAGTTACAGAAATGAGGGAGATAAAACATCCATTTCAACTAGGTATTAAAGCGAAAAAAGGGATTGATTTCTAACCAGCAACATTAATTTACACATTGTAGAATTTTAGAAGAAATGTCTACTGAAATTCAAGAGATGCCTGAACAAGGAGAAATTGTTCTTGCTACAGTTACCAAAGTTATGGATCATGGGGCATATGTGACATTAGACGAATATGATGATATTCAGGGATTTTTACATATTTCAGAGATTGCTCCAGGTTGGATTAGATCAGTAAATAGATTTGTCAAAGATGGGGAGAAAAAAGTTCTACTTGTAAAGAAAGTTAATCCTAAACGAGGAGACATTGATTTATCATTAAAACAAGTATCAAAAGATCAGAAGAAACAAAAGCTAAAAGAAGTCAAAAAATTTGAGAAAGGTAAAACGATATTACAAAATGTTCAAGAAAAAGCAAAATTATCTGATGAAGAGATTGAAAAGTTAGAAGATAGCATCTATTCAAAATTTGATTCAATTTATGATGCATTCATAGAAATAGGTAGAAATGGAATTGAATCCGTAAAAGAACTAAAACTTGCAAAAAAAACTGCAACGGTAATTGAAGAAATTTGCTCTAAAATCAAACTTCCTTCAGTTGAAATTAGAGGGATCATGGAAATTACAAATGCCAAATCTGACGGAGTAGAGATTATTAAAAAAACATTATTAGATATTCTAAAAAAAGATTCTACCATAGATATTACTTATTTGGGAGCACCAAAATATAGAATATCAATAACTTCAGAAAATTTTAAATCTGCTGAAAAACTATTAAAACCAATTATTACCGAAATTCAAACTAATATAGAAAAGAAAAAAGGTTCATTCAAATTTACTAGAGAAGAGTCAAAGAAAACTAGAGAAAATTAAAATGAGATTTCAACTTAGAAAATGTTCAAAATGTAATCATTATACATTAAAAGAAAAATGTTCTTTGTGTAATGAAAAAACAGTTTCTGTACATCCAGCAAAATTTTCTCCTGACGACAAGTATATGAGATATAGATTAGCTGAGAGATATAATTAGAAATTTAATTTGATAAAACATAGTCTTTGTTAATTTCATATACAAATACTCCAATTATTTCTCCACCTTTTTCAATATCAAAACTTGGTGAAGAGTACACCAATCTTAATGGACCAGTTCCATCTGCAGGGAATTTAATATATTTGTAATATATTGGAACAAATCCAGGTTGGTACATCTCAGATTGTTGATTGGTTTGAAGATTCAGATAGGCTAACGGAGTAAATGGGAACATTTGACCTAATAGCGTATTATTCCAGAAGTAATCAGTTCCACTTATTCCATCAGGATACAAATATCTGGATAAAGGCTCTTGCGCAATTCTCATAAACCATTGTTTTTTTGATTCATCACCACCACCATGTAAGGCATAAAGTGGTTGATTTCCATTATCTACTAAGAGTCTTTGACCAGCTACAAAAACAAGAACGTAGTCAGCTTGCATCTCATTCAGAGAGGTCCATCCATCATCAGGAGTACTAAGTAACATTTTTGCGATTTTTTCAATAATATGAGAATGAATAGTAGAATTATCAGCTAGTGTAGCTCTTTCTGCCTTGGTTTGAATCCAGTACCCATAATCCCACCAAGCTGCAATTACAGCATCTTTAGGAGTGTTATTTTTTATCCATTGCATTGTATCGGGCCAATCAGAAGTACTAATTGGATACGCACTACCACCATTCAGAAAAGTTGGCGGGTTTTTTGTAATTGTTAGTGTATTTCCTTCAACAGGGAAAACTAATGGGATAACTAGTAGGATTGTCAATCCAATTACAAAAGATAGTTTTAAAACAAAATTTTTTATTTTTTTATTTTCAAGTTTATTTGAAAAAAATTCTTTTGATAATGCTGATAATCCTAACGAAGATAAAATAATTATTGATATAGATGCAAATACTTCCAATCTTACAAATGCAGAACTAACATAGACACCAATTAATCCAATGATTAATGAAAAAGAGATCATGTCTTTTTTCATAAAAGAAGAATTTTTTAGAATTAGCCAAATTCCTAATCCTGCAAAAATCATCAATATTGAATGAAAGAGAAAGGATTGAGAAATTGTAGTTGTTGCATGTTCAGAAACAGAATCGATAAGAGGGTCAGTAGTTGTTAAAAATGGATTGATTGCATTCAGATATCTATAGCTAGGTAATGGGATAAATTCTAGATCAGCATTTATCACAAGAAAACTTGAACTAATAATTAAAATTGTTGCTAAGAAAAATAAACCATTTCTATTTTTAAGATTTTGTTTGCTTTTATTTTGGATAATAATGCAGACTATTAAAAAGATTGTAGGTATGATTAACGATAATCCTCCTAATCCAGTAATAAAATTTATTCCAAGTCTCTCAAATGCGAGAGATGAAATCATGGAAGAAGTTGTAAAGAGAGGAATAGTCCATATTAGAAATCTATGATCTGAACGTAAGAAAGGTAATGAAAGAAGGAAAATACCTATAGGAACAATGAAAAATTGATCTCCGCCCCATGCAGACATTCCAAATATAAGAAAAACTCCTGCAGTAGTCAATTTGGTAACTACAATCTTAGTATTTTGTGATTTAATTCCACTCAAAAAAAGATAGATTGCCAAAATGCCGAAAAACAAACCGAGAGGTTCTGATTTGAACCATCCAATTTGTCCACGGATTATAATTGGTAAAGAGACTGAATAAAGTAGTGCAGAAAATAATCCTGCAGTAGTTCCTCCTAGTACTCTAACTAGTGCAAAAATAACT
>JAOTUX010000203.1 GCA_029863665.1 Candidatus Nitrosopumilus sp. | reverse complement strand
TCTACTCTTTGTAGATAAAAATAGCCCCCGTACGGTCGAAGAATTGGGAATCGGGAAATTTTGTATTATGTGATTTTTCTTTCCAAGAAGTTAGATAAGGCGAACCACGGTGCAACCTACTTAAAAGTGGAGAACTGAACTCAAAGTCCAATCCCGATGGGAGAATAAATGTAGAATCTGATATAATACATACGTGTTAATGATTTAGTCATTATATTTCATTTTTTTATTCTGTATCTATTTCATCAGAATTTCTTCTGGCAGGCCTTACTGGGATATACATTATTGTCAATGATACAGTACTGAGAATTTGGTATTTAGAGGTCACTGATGAATTGTTCATCTTGGTTTAATACAAATTTTGAAATCCCGTATCATGGATAATTTTCGCTATGAATTGGCTCAATTCGTGGAGCTAAATTGCGGTTGCAAGCTAGATGATGATTCAGGAGAACTAGGTGACGAATGTATCTCCCATAAACAATCATATTTCATGCAATAGTAGTATGACCCCTTCTTTTTTCTTTAATTATTTTATTACATCATTCGCTGTTGTGATATCAAACTAAACAACTCAGGTAAAGTCAATGTATCTACATCACTGGTAGAATATGTGACATCCACCTCGTGTAAAATATACAAGAAACATTCAATAAAATAAAACTAACATAACTATTCTGAAACCATTCTTACTTTACTTATGGAATGACTTGAAATATCATTGTGTATGTTTGATGTTGACTCATCTTTGAATGTCAAATCACACACATAGCATTTGAAACCGTCACATGGCATACAATCAATTTGAAATTTTTGTATTAAAGTGACACGTAGAAATCATTCTTACATGAAATCTGACATCACAATAACCATTACCTCTTGCAAAAAACACAATTAATCAACAAGTATTCTGCCATGATCATTACCTGTATTCTATGCAAGAAACACCTTCCGTTTGACGAATGCAGACCTCAGAAATGCAAATCTCTCTAATACAATCCTAACTGATGCGATAACAACTGGGTGTATAGGACAATCATTTTGTACTTAAACTAAAACTTGCTTCACTGGCGTAACCATGACTGTTTCTACTCCTTTAGGCAGGTCATGCACACATTAAATCAACCCATAAAAAATAAACTAATTGTACATCTTTAATCTCATAAACAATGTTATTTTTCGTTGATGCTATGCTTGGAAACATCGCTAAAAAATTGCGATTGCTTGGATTTGACTCTGAATATTTTTCTGATATTGATGATTCCAAATTAATTGAGAAAGCCCAAAATGAAAACAGAATAATAATCTCAAGAGATCGTCATCTGATTGACAGAGCAAAAAAGAAAGAGATCCCATCAATATACATTACAAAAGAAAATGAAATTGATCAATTTTTAGAAATTCTTGAAACTATTAATTTACAATTAAATGAAATTTCTGGAGATATCTCAAGATGTACAAAATGTAATTCCACAACATCTCGAATCAGTAAATTGAAAATTGAAAATAAAATTCCACAAGGGGTTTTAGAATATAATGACAGATTTTGGAAATGTGATAAATGCGATAAAATCTACTGGGAAGGAACGCACATCAAAAATCTACAAGAATTTGTACATGAAATAAAACGTAGGTCAAATCATTTGTGATATCTTTAGAATAATACTATTTCTTGAGAAGTGTTTAGAAAAAAAGTTACTACTAATAGAGGCAGAAATGTAGAAAATCATGCCGTTATTTTGTAAGCAATGTAATGAAAGAAGATTCCCAATATTCCAACCAACAGAAAAGATCACATTATGGCTTTGTGAAAAATGTGAAAATTTTGTTGATCCCAATGATTTGATTATTCGTGAATTAACAAAATCAGAAAAAGATGAAATGAATTACAAACTAGAGGACTTTAGGAAAAGTACTGAATCAACATCAGGCGAAAAAAGGGTTAGAAGAAAGGGCGTGAATTGATTTCTTACATTCAATCTATCTCTTATTTTTTTATGAACTAAAGTAGAGGAATCCTTTTAGATTATAATTAAAAAATATTGGTAATATCGAGAAGCAGGTTCACATGGTGTTTGACTTCTGGGCCGAACAAGAGATCGTCCTGCTTCTTGATTATACATTAGGTATTTTTTGATTAAAAAGGAACACGTAGAACTTCTCAGAATATCAGGTAGTGAATATTCACAATCCACAGAGATAGTCACTTTTGAGCGTGAAATGTGTTGTGCCTTAAATCATAATATTCTGTGAAAAATTCACTAGTTGAGAATATCACAAAAAATAATCTAGTTATTATTTATCTCATTTGTGATTGACTCAAAAATCCTTTTTTCTTATGTGTGTCTATTTTAGGCTCAATTCCTTTTATGCAAGATATGATTAATTCCCACATGTTTAAAATTTTTAAGAAAAATCTTAATGTGAAATTAATTTTCAAGTGAATGAAATGACATTAAAAAATTATATTTTCAAAAACTTATGGCTTCAAGTTGTAATCTCTTTGATCATAGGACTATCTGTAGGATTGGTTTTAGGAGATGATGTAGGTATCGGGCTGGAAGATGATGCCATTGATCATATTACATCATATCTTTCAATTCCTGCCAACATCTTTTTGAGTCTAATTTACATGATTATAGTTCCGTTAATTTTTGCTTCAATTGTTGTAGCAGTTACTTCTTTAGGAACTACAGATAAACTAAAAACTCTAGGGTTGGGTGTTGGCACTTATTTTGTAATTACTACAATAATTTCAATACTTGTAGCAGTACTTCTTGTGTCAATTATATCTCCCGGAAATCTTCTTGACCTTTCCTCACTAAAAGAATCATATGATCTTTCAGACAATGATGTAAAAATCAAAGATGGCTTTACATTAAATGATATTCCAAACGCGGTATCTAACATAATTCCGAGAAACCCAATAAGTTCATATCTTGAAGGACAGATGCTAAGCATTTTGATATTTGCTTTGATTATAGGGTTATCAATGGCGGCTCTTCCAAAAGAGTCAGCCAAACCCCTCTTAGACATACTTGAATCAATTCAAAAAATAACATTGCATATTCTGTTATTTTCCATGAAGATTGTACCGTTTGCAGTTTTTGGTTTGATTGTTGGAATGGTCTCCAAAGTTGGTATAGGTTCCATGGTTGGAATGGGTGCATA
>JAOTUX010000202.1 GCA_029863665.1 Candidatus Nitrosopumilus sp. | reverse complement strand
TTCTTTCCTTCCCATTTTTTAGATCACCTGATGTATTTGTTATTAAGATTACAATTTTGTCACCTAGTTTAATATCTAGTAAAAACATCTTAAATTATGGAATTGTTAGATGACAAAATGAGAGTTTGGCTTGAAAGCGCAAAATTTGTAAAACCAATTCCTGGTGTATATGTATTTTACAATAGAAATAAAGATCCAATATACATTGGAGAGACAGACAATCTAGAGAAGAGATTTACAAAATATGTGGATACGGATTTTGATGGAAATGAATGCAAACAAAAAACTCAATTCTATCAAAGAGAATTTACAAATAATCCAAAGGAGGTCCAGCAACAATTAATTGAACAATTTAAGGAAGGATCAGGCAAGTTACCCATGTGTAATTCTAAGATTGAATTAGAGACACATTAGTTATTACACTGCATTGCAATGCAAACTCACTTAATTAATATAAAAATACGAAATTCTTTTCATGGGAAACGCATTAATTTATGTTGGAATTGCCGTAGGAGTTGCAGCAATGGCAGCCGCAATCGTTTACGGTACTGAAAACCAAAAAAACTACATACCAGAAGACGCAGTGTTGTCTCAAGCAGCTCAAGAAGGAGTACTTCCAAAAACAGGAGGTTTTGGAGCTGACTTGAACAGAGAGCAATGGCATGAAGATCCTTATGCAGAAATGGCTGCAAAAATAAGAGTAGAAGCAGGAAAATAGCCCAAATTTTTATTCAATTGGGTTTTATCCGTTTTATTTTAATTACATATCTTGATTTTTAATAATTATTTAATTCAGAGGATATAAGTATAGAATCAAAACCACGCTATTAGGAATATATGCTTAGTCAAATACAGAAAGTAATTAATTTAAGAACGATGTAGTTAACTAATGCATCAGTGTTATTACTGTGATCAGTTATTTGAATCAAAAGAACAGCTATATGAACACGTAGAAGTTCATTCAGATATTGAACGAAATAGAGAGATAATGAATAGAAAAAAACAAGCCAAAAAATAATTATTTCAATTAGATTAAAAAAATAGAGTTAGGGTCAGAAATTATAAAATTCATGCGATGATATCTCAATTTCATTCTATATAATATAGACTGGGTTGAAACATTATTAAAAAAATTATGTAATAACACACTAACAAAAGTACTCCACAGTCTTTTTCACATGATTGAGATAAACAAAAATACATTGAATCATTTACAAACAGACAAAAGGAATTTTGGAGTAGATTTTGAGAGTTTAAACAAACAGAAATTAAAAATTTAGATTTTCATTTAAAATATTATAGAGGTTTAGTTAATTACATTAATTCTATCACTGAAAACAAAATTATTAAAAGTCATACGCAATATGGATAAAGTCATAATTTTAACACATTATGAAATGTAATATTATATCGAATTATAGTCAGGATTTTTTGGTATTGAATTAATAGTGAATTGCTGGTCTACAGATAAATCTTACAAATACTTTTCATTATAGAATAAAAAAAATTATTATAATAATTTTCGAAATATTAAATCATATTCTGATTGTTTTTCTGTATTTTCACCAAAGTTTGTTTGGTCATCATATTCTTGACGTCTTTGTTTTAACAGTTGTTCAAGTTTTTCAATTTCCTTTGCAATCATTTTACCAGAATCTTCCTTTGCATATTGTTTTCGTTGTTCTTCATTTTGACCTCGTGTAGGAAAGTGTTTATTATAGAAATTATTTTGTAATTTTTTTAAATTTTCACGTTTAACTAACTCAGATAGATCAAAATGTCCTTGTTCATGTTTTAACAGTTTATCAGTAGCTTGAGGAACTCTAACCCAAGATAATAGAGGATGAAATCCTACAGAAAGTTGGAGATTTTCAATAAAAAATAAAATTTGATCACCTAGTTTATCAGAGTTTAACGTCCACGTATATTGATATTTTATAAAACTATGAGAATCTTCAAATGTTGCAGGATTAGGTTCTGCTTTAAAATTAGACCAAGTAAGAAAGGAATTAGATGACCAAACTATAACATTATTTTCGTTCATGATCACTCACATTACTTCAGGAATAAAATTATTGAGATTTTTAAACTTGTAAAAATTAGAATGATTTCAATAAATATACTAGGAATAGACAATTAAAGATCATCATAAAATCAAACAAAATTCCAACACATTGAAAATATCAAGTCTAATAAAAGGCATGTTCATTTTGAATATTCATATTTAAAGGAAAATCTTTTTCATAAAATACAACACATACCAACAAATGTCAGAACAGGATCATTTTTTCAACCCATTTTGATCAAATATTAAGACATATTTTATCTTAAGAACTTTTGAAAATACAAATTATCACAAATATTGGAAGCAAGAGGTTTGCTAATTTGATATCTAGCCGTAACTCCCAAAGAGTAGATGCAGAAAGATATCAAATTTGCTTGCTTTCTAAGTTCTAAACTATTAATTTTAGAGAGTTTTAAAGATTGGATGAACACAAAATTTTATGTTTGGATGGGGATTTCAGTCATTGCTTTAGCGGCAGGATTTATCATCTTGTTTGGATAATTAACCAATCACAAACATAAGAAAATATTTTAATGAATTAATTATTTCACAGAAATTTAAGATGTATTAAGTAATTTTTGTTATGGATGTGAATTTGACAGATAATTTGATTTTTCTTTTTCTGAATATAACTCAGGATTATTTTCTATTAGTTTAGAAATACTTTGAAATGCAGGACATTGTATATCTATTGAAAAGAGTTCTTCACAGTTTGGACATTGAATAACAGTATGAGCACCCCAATCACATTCAATATCATCAATAATTTCAAAAATTACATCAACATTACAAATACAATTTACTTTATTTTGAAATTTTTTAGAGAAATCCATATTGGGATTATAAAAAAATTAAATATATTTTATTAACAAGTAAATTCTGAGAAAATCGATCAGTGATATGACAAAATGCCCAACTTGTAAACGTACAATGGAGTCCCACTCAACATCAGAGTTAATGGAATGTTGTATGAAACAAACTGGAGATGGATTTTTAGATGATCTAGGTATTTGCCCAAACTGTAAACATGAAATTAAAAAACACTCGAATAAAGAACTTGCAGAATGCACACTAAAGTTCCTTAAATCAGAGATCAATAGATGATTCAAGAT
>JAOTUX010000201.1 GCA_029863665.1 Candidatus Nitrosopumilus sp. | reverse complement strand
GAACAACTATTGAAAGAGATATTTCATGAATTTGTACCAAATTCAGAAATGAAGTGTCAAACAACAGACTCTACACTTATTGCAACAATTTCACTAGGTGAAGACTTTAGTGAACATAATTATTAAAAGTACAGAATGAATTTGTTTCATTATAGAAAATCAAATAAAGCATTTAAAATATACTAAATATGAAGATAATCATGAAGCAAAAAACTGCATCACGAAATATCAAAATTTTAGTTGCCAAATTAGGTCTAGATGGTCACGATAGAGGGGCTTTAGTACTGTGCAGAGCATTCAGAGATGCAGGAATGGAGGTAATATATTCAGGGCTTTTTGCAACACCAGAAAGAATATCACAGATTGCAGAAGACGAGGATGTAGATGCAATTGCCATGAGTTTACTTAATGGTGCACATGGAACCCTTTTCCCAAGAGTAGTAAAATCTCTAAAAAAGAAAGGCATCAATGATGTTCTGGTTGTGGGAGGAGGAGTGATTCCAGACATAGATCATAAAGATTTGATTAAATCAGGAGTAGACCACGTATTTGGCCCAGGTACACCATTACCTACAATTATTGATCATATCAACACAGGTGTATCTAAATTAAGAAAAATATAAAAAATAATACTTCAGACATTAGCAAATTCGAAATCTTTCAATTACATAGAAGACATAATTGAACATATCAAGTCCTAGAAAAACAATCACAAGAATAAAACCCAAAAATATTTCAAGGAAAATAATCTACATCTCAGATAAAATGTTAGATTTAAAAAATTCAAGAGAAATACAATCTTATTTTAAGAATAGAAAAGCAACAAGAGATAAGCCAATATACATAGTTGAACTGACAAATGAGACATCAGAATACATTGGTGAAACTGAAAAGAATCTCAATAAAATTTTTGAAAGGACAAAAAAATGAATTGGGTATTATTTTTTGATGAGGTAGATGCCTTATTTGGTAAACGAATTAAAGTAAAAGATTCTCATGAAAAAAATGCAAACATAGAAACTAATTTTCTTGTAAAGAAATTTCAAAAATATAAAGGGATTATGTTTATGACACCCAACCTCAAAAAACCAATCTCAGAAGAAGACATGACTAAGATAGATTATATTATTTGTATGCCTATTAAAAAATAAAAATAACATTCCACTCTAACATAACATAATGTGCCAAACTGTGCTTTTTTGAATATAATAAAAGAAAATGAGTGTTAATGATTTAACTATTCCACAAAATTATTCTGTAGAATCAGTCCACATCATTTTACGCATTTGTTTACCAACTTTTTCAATTTGGTGTTCGTCGTATTGTTTCATGTATTTATCAAACGCATCTTTACCATTTTTCTGATATTCGGAAATCCACTCACTGTTGAATGTACCATCTTGAATCATGGTAAGAACTTTTTTCATGTTCTCTTTGTTTGCTTTATCCATAACCATTGGGCCACGAGTCAAACCACCATATCTAGCAGTTTCACTAACACGTCTCCACATTCCATTTATTCCATATCTTTGAATCATATCAACAATGAGCTTGAGTTCATGTAAAACTTCAAAGTATGCAATTTCTGGTTGATATCCTGCTTCAACTAAAGTTTCAAATGCATTTGTTACCATAGAAGCTGCACCGCCACAAAGGTCAGCTTGTTCACCAAACCAATCAGTTTCTACTTCTTCTTTGAAAGTAGTTTGAATTAATCCAGCTCTTGCACTACCTATTGCTTTTGCGATTCCTAATGTTCTATCCCAAGCTTTTCCCGTAGAATCTTGTTCAACTGCAACAATTGAAGGAGTTCCAAAATTATCAAGATATGTTTCTCTAACTTTAGAACCAGGTCCTTTTGGTGCAATCATAATAAGATCAACGTTACTTGGAGCCTCAATCCATTTCCAATAGATTGCAGCGGCATGAGAAAATGACAATGCTTTTCCTTCAGAAAGATTTGGGCCGATTTCATCTTTGTATATTTGACCTTGAATCATATCAGGAATCAATATGTGAATAATGTCTGCTTGTTTTGTTGCATCTGCAACAGACATTACTTTGTGACCATCAGTTTGAGCCTTTTTCCAGCTATTACCACCTTCTTTAAGACCAATTATTACATTCAGACCAGAGTCTTTCATGTTGTTTGCTTGTGCATCACCTTGTATTCCATAACCAATTACAGCAATAGTTTGACTCTTAATTGGGTCAAGGCTGATATCGTTATCTTTCCATGTTTTTGCCATGATTTTGGCAACAATACTGCAAATATTAACTAACAGAGATCAGAATTCTTATTAGAATTTTAATTAGTTTTAAACCAAGAATTTATCCATACACTAAATTTTGACCAATATTATTTCAAATAAAATAAAGACAAAATTGAAAAAATGACAAATTTATACAAAACGTATTTTTTGAATATGACAACAAGGAAATTAGATTTCGATAATTTTACCGCAAGAACGACATTTTACAGTAACCTTTTCACCAGAGAGTCTAACAAATCGTTTTGAACCACATTTAGGACAAATTGGGCAAGAGCGCACAGGTTCCATCAATGTTCAGTAGGGTTTGTATCAGATTTAGAAATTACCTCTAGCCTATTTTTAGCATTAATTTTTATCAATAATTCATACACAGCATTAGGTACAAAGTCTTTCCAATTTTCATCTGAAATGATCATTTGACGTATTTTTGTTGCATTATATTGAGATACGTCAAGGAATACAGGTTTAACAACATTGATTCCAGAATCAGACAAAAGCATCGAAACATAATCATTTCCACTATACACTTTATCAAAATGAGGCAATGCAGATTTAAGATAAGATCCCCACATGGCAATATTAAACTGATTTTCAAGTGATACCACAAAACATCGCGTTAAATTAATTGATGCGTCTTTCAAAGAATTATGGATCATTTCCATCCTTTCCCCTGCAGAAAAAGGATCTTTTTCTAAATAATTAAATTGAGAACTTGTCACAGCTATAATCACTTCATCACATTCATCAAGAATTTGTTTTACTAAATCTAAATGACCTAAATGGAAAGGTTGAAACCTGCCCATCATTAATCCTCGCATAACAAAGTACTATTTTTGATTTTATTAAATCAGTCTATTTGATTATACCGCTGCCAAGAATTCTAATAGTCATAGACTCTGGTTTTAAGA
>JAOTUX010000200.1 GCA_029863665.1 Candidatus Nitrosopumilus sp. | reverse complement strand
ATTCTACAAAATAAAAATTCCATGGAGTGTAAACTCTTTAGCACAAAATGCTGCAATTACTGCTCTTAAAAATAATTCTCATCTTATAAAATCAAACTTAATTATTAAAAAAGAATTAGATTTTCTAAAAAACAAAATTAACCAATTAAATGGATTTGAATGTTATGATTCATCTACAAATTTTATTTTAATTAAAACAAAACACGATTCAACAAAACTACAAAAAAAATTACTCCAACATCAGATCTTAATTAGAGACTGTAAAAATTTTAGAGGATTAAATAATCACTATATTCGAATTGCTGTTAAATCTCATCAAGATAATCTAAAACTTGTAACTGCATTGGAGAGAATTATATGAATTCATTAATGATTCAAGGAACTTCTTCAGGTGCTGGAAAAACAACACTAGTTGCAGCTCTTTGCAGAATTTTTTCAGATAAAGGTTATCGTGTTGCTCCTTTCAAATCACAAAACATGTCAAATTTTGCATATATCGCGCCTGATTTTGAAATTTCTCGCGCTCAAGCTATTCAGGCCATTGGCGCACGATGCAATATAACATCTGATTTAAATCCAATCTTACTAAAACCATCAGGGAATTACTATAGTGATATCTATCTTAATGGAAAGTATTACAAAAAAATGCACGCAAAAGATTATTATGAAAAATTTGTAAACTACCAAGGAATAAAAATTGCTTCAAGATCATTGAAAGTATTACAAAAAAATTTTGATTTTGTTATTTTAGAAGGGGCTGGCTCTCCTGCTGAAATTAATTTACAAAAATTTGATATTGCAAATATGAAAATTGCTCAAAAAGCAAATGCTTCTGTCTTACTCATTTCTGATATCGATAAAGGTGGATCATTTGCAAGTTTTGTTGGAACAATGGAACTTATTGAAAAAAAATATCAAAAACTTGTCAAAGGTTTTATTTTTAACAAGTTTAGAGGAAATATTGATGTATTGAAATCAGGATTTCCAAAACTTGAAAATATTACCAAAGTGCCTGTACTCGGCACTATTCCATTAACACCCTTGAATTTACCTGAAGAAGATTCCCTAAATGTAACACCTAAAGAATTTCTTTGGACTAAGAAAAATATTTTAAAAATTGAAAATGAATTAAATACATTAGCAAAAATTGTTGAATCTAATATAGACATTAAATCAATTGAGAGAATGTTAAAATGATTTTTGAATCAATACTTGTTATTGGTATTGCAATTATTCTTGATTTAATATTAGGAGATCCTAAAAATAAATATCATCCAACATCTTGGATTGGAGGGATGATTGCAAAATTAATTCCAATAACAAAAAATTCAAATTATACGATGGAAAAAATTGGAGGAGTTTTAGTTATTGTAATTATTTCAAGTATTGTTATATTGCTACTCTTAACTTTGGATGTTGGAATATCATTAATTTCAATTGATTATGTCTCATTAATTGTATATGTCATTATAAGTGGAGTACTCTTAAAATCTACTATCGCTATTCGTGGAATGGAAAAACATGCAAAAACTGTATTGGCATCATTGGATCAAAATAATCTTGACATGGCAAGAACAAATCTATCTATGATTGTTAAGCGAAATACTAAGAATTTGGATAAAAATCATGTAATTTCAGGCGTACTTGAGAGTATTAGTGAAAATACAGTTGATGGAATTACTGGGCCAATGTTTTATTATGCTATTTTTGGATTACCTGGAGCATTTGTGTATAGAATTATCAACACTGCAGATTCAATGGTTGGATACAAGACTGATATTTTTAAAAATATAGGATGGTTTGCTGCAACTTGTGACACTGTTTTAAATTACATTCCATCTAGACTTACAGGATTAGTGATGATTATCTCAGCTGCTATCTTACAAAATAATTGGAAGGAATCTTACAGAGTCATGATTCGAGATGGAAATAAAACTGAAAGTCTTAATGCTGGATACCCTATGGCGGCATTAGCCGGAGCTCTTGAAACAAAGTTTGAAAAAATAAATCATTACAAATTAGGTAATGGTGAAACCTCATTGACAAAAGAACATGTATCTTCTGCAATTACAATGATGAAAGTTACTTCAATTCTTTTCTTTGGAATAGTTACTATTCCTATGATTTCTATTTTGTCATTAATTGGATGGTGGATTCATGCTTAAAGAAATAGGATCTGTTTTTTCTTTTCTAACAATTTTCCCATCATCAAATGCAACTCTTGAAACTATTGCAAAATACATGTATATTTTTCCAATTGTTGGAATTACAATTGGACTTTTGATTGGTTCTTTTGGTTTTGGATTGTCTTTCTTTTTAGATCCTTTACTAGTTAGTTTATTGGTAGTTGCTTCTATTGCAATTGTAACTGGAATTCATCATACAGATGGTTTATCTGATTTTGCTGATGGACTAATGGTAAAGGGAAGCAAAGATAAAAAACTTAAAGCAATGAAAGATATTTCTACAGGTTCTGCTGGAATTGCTGGAATTGTTTTGTATTTTATTGGGTTAATAGTTACAATCTCTCTTACTAGTGGATTTGATTTGTTTAGAGCAATTCTGCTTAGTGAAATTTTAGCAAAATTTTCTATGGTCTTAATGGCAAGTTTAGGAACTTCTGCATCATTAGGTTCGAATTCTCCTTTTGTTAAGATTATGAAAGATAAGAAAAAACTTACAGCTGCATTTATCATAATGCTTGTTCCTATAGTCTTTGTTGGTGAAACTACTGGGTTGGTAATGCTTGGTGTGACTATTGTTTTGACAATGTTTCTTTTGTTCATATCTACTCGTAGTTTTGGTGGAATTACTGGTGATGTTCTTGGTACTACTAACGAACTTACCAGATTAGCTTCTTTGATGGTTTTTGTATCGATATGATTGCTCTTGTGATGGCAGGTGGTAAAGGCACTCGCATGAATTTAGGTAATGAAAAATTATTACTCAAATATAAAAAACCTGTAATCCTTCATGTCATTGATTCATTAAAAAATTCAAATTGTTTTTCAAAAATCTTGGCTATTACAAGTCCTAATTCTCCTAAAACAAAAAAATTATTGCAAGAAAATAATATTGAAATTTTTGATACTCCTGGAATTGGTTATGTAGAGGATCTAAACTTGGCATTACAAAATATCGATGAACAAGTCTTAATTACTTCTGGCGATATACCTCTATTACATCAAGACATTATTCA
>JAOTUX010000199.1 GCA_029863665.1 Candidatus Nitrosopumilus sp. | reverse complement strand
TCCTTTATCCGTATCTGCTATATCTGAATTGAATATTACTACTTCCACTACATCATAACCAATAATGAAATCTGAGGGTTTAGAATTAACTGAAATAAATAGATCCTGTGCGAAAGCTTCTTGTTCAAAGTTCGTTACTGAAAAAACTACCATGATATACAAAATAACTAGAATTATTGGAAATGAGTTTTTGAACGATATTTTGAAACTGTATTGTAGTCTCATGAATTTCTATTTTTTAGATAATTTAATCCAAAATAAGTCTTCATCACTTTTAACAGCTCTTAATATTGGCAAAAGAGTAATTATTATGACAGTTAAAATTATTTAAATCCAAAAATATTACCCAATTCAAAATTGATAAACGAAAATTATCATATAAGTATAATCTAGATACTATCGCTCTGGATTGAATCAAAGATAAGAAAGGATCTTTTCATTTAGAATGAATCAACTTTTAATTTCGCATCTAAATTTCCTTTCGATGTAAATACAAGCCATAACACAAAAATACAGTACCTGCAAGCCATATTCCTGTCACAGGATCTTGTCGAACATAGCCACCAAATAATTCGTTGATGTAATAGTAAAGATCAGCCACGGTATTTAATAAAATTCCTAATAGTAAAAGCCCCCATGCCGCACCTAAAACAGTTGTACGAAAAATTTGAGCCGCAACAATTGCTAGTGCAAATACTAGTGAAGTCGCAAATACAAATACCAGTCCAGTAAAAAATTCAATATAAAATTGGTCATCATAGTTTTGATATGTAGATATTTGAATCGTTGCAAGCCCCCCATCAGCACTTACTTGGAAAAGACCAAAAAAACAATAGATTATCGGAATAATAATCGGAATTAATATTATTATTGATTTTTGGGATTTAGTAACTGACTTTCTAAAATATTGATAGTTTTTTTGTATGTGATAGATTACTAATGGATAATAAGCTATAAAAAAAACATCAGGTAGATCCACATAAGGATTCTCAACCTGATACCAAATTTCATAAAACCACCACAAATTCCAACCAATACTATAACACAAGAATCCCAACGCGAGTGCAAGATAAGATTTTCCAAAAACTTTAGAGCCCCAATATCTTTTCGTAATAAAAAATGCAAATACGGTAACTGCTGCAAAACCAAGTGAGGTCATAAATTCATAGAAATCAAGTGACTCCTCTTCGTCAGGTTCAATTGAATTTCCTATAATGAAAACTAGAATTCCTAAGGTAATGGCTGCAATAACATAATAATTAATTCCTATTCCATGTTCCTTTTTCTCAATCTCCCCAGACACATTGAATTTTTAGATTACACATTAATAACCTTGATCTATTTTCTTAATTGGTTTTGTACTGATTATAAAAAATTTTATCATAAATTCATAAACACATAAAAGTTTATTTTTTCTAATTTGAGCAATTTTAAATAGTTCAAAACAAATTAATTCTCGTTGAAGATTTCTGCTCATGGATTTGGTTATACCACCAAAGAATCTTCCTTTAGACCAATTATTTATGATGAATTTAGAAAAAAAATAATCAAGGGGATAAAAGAAAATCAAACACGTGGGGCACCAACAGGCAAGTCAAGCCCACCTAGGAAGCTAACCTCTGATCCTGCCATTCCAGAGGAAGCAGGATGGACTTTTCTTATTAATTCCAATCACCCTTTGCGAAATCAAATAATTGATGCAATTCAGCCTTTGGCAATTCATCGAGAGATGGACAGAACCCGCATACCATTACTTTATGATGGGCGGCCTGAGCAGTTTTGGACCAGCTGGATAAATGAGTACAGAATGTTAAGTAGAGGACAGTTCAGAGAGCCGCCAAAATATATTCTAATTATTGGAGATCCACAAAGTGTCCCATTAGGATTCCAAGCCAAGTTAAGTATTGTTGCCTTTGTAGGACGATTGGATTTTGATGATGTCAATGAAATTAAAACATATGCAGAGAAGATTATTCGAATTGAAAACAGCAATTCCGGTTTTGTAAATAGGGAAACTACATTTTTAACGACAGACCACGGGGTTAACAGTTCTGGATGTTATGACCCAACACATTTTAGTCGATTTGATATTGAGAAAGAACTAATTCCCAATGTAGATTCATTAGCATCCAAATTAGAATTACAAAATAAATTCTCTACAAACAAATTATCAGAGTCAGATGCCACTAAAAACGAATTACAACATTCTATAAAAGAATCTACTCCCGGATTGGTCTTTACATCTAGTTGGGGAATGTGTGCTCCTGGTGAAAATATGGCCTTACAAAAAGAATTTGGAGGAGCAATTTGCTGTCATGGAAATCCAGATGAGGCCCCCTACAAGGATTTGCTATTTACAGCAGATGATGTAACTACAGAGCCATTTTTGGAAGGAGGGGTGTTTTTTCAGGAATCTAGTTTTGGTTATGGCACCCCTTCTTCAAGTGAACTTCATAACTGGATTAGTCAAGAAGACAATTGGCAAATGCCTAGACAAATTGCTCCAACTACATTTGTATCTGCTCTACCAAAAAAATTAGTGTTTCATCGCAGTGGACCTATTGCTTTTATTGGTCATTTAGATGAAATGTTATCATATACCATAGCAGAGGATGAAGATTTTCAAAAAGATGATCGTGAAAAAAGGATGAGCTCAATATCTTTTGCAATTGAAAATATTTTGCTTGGAACCCCAATTGGGTATTCCCTTAAAAAAATGAAAGAAGAGTATAATCTGCTAAATGATTCTATTGTTGAATTGGGAGGAGGTATAGTAAAGGATCTAAATCAAGGTAGAGAAATAGAAGATTCTCAACAAAAACAATTTTCGGATTTAATGTTACAAAGACACAGAACAAAAAACTATATGATTTTTGGAGACCCAGCAGCGAGAATAAAACAATGGGCATAACATATAAAATTCATCCATCAATAGGAGTAGCACGGCTTGGAAATAGTTCAGAGTTTTACTTATCCCCAATAAAAATTGGAGGTAGACCAATTGAATCTGAAAATCAATATGGTGATGAAGCATATGAAAATGGAAAAATAAAATATGTGACCAGATTCAAAGACAGACAAAGAAGAGTAAAAAAACAAGCCGCAAAATTTAAAATTTTCAAACATGATTCTTCTAAAACACAGCCTGAAGAAATTAATCTTTCAGATAAAACTCTGATAAAAAATGTAAAATGGACGGTGC
>JAOTUX010000198.1 GCA_029863665.1 Candidatus Nitrosopumilus sp. | reverse complement strand
GCCATATACGATTTTAGAATCATGCGTTATGTGGTATTTATGAATCAACAATTCTTTTCCTACAAATTCATAGTCAAATTTGAGCCTAATAATAACACAGAATAATCATTATGGAGCAATTCAAGATATGTACATGAATTTTCTTTTGATGATTCCTCTACTAATTGGACTTATTGTCTTATTACCAAATATCAATGCAGAAAAAATAATACACAATTTAGAAGGAGGTATGGATGTTGAGATCATACATCCTAATGAGGTTGTAGTTGGAAGAGAAAGTGTTATTTCATTTTTGGTAAAAAATAATGGGTGGGAAGATAAGCAAGATATTTCATTTGTGTTTTCTAGTCATGACAATATCCTAGCTAAAGGATTATCAGACAGTATAATTATAGACAAACTTGCACAAGGTGGAACATATGGTGAAAGCATTGATTTGTTAATTCCAAGTAATGCAAAATCTGGAATTCATTTTTTAAATTTGAGATATTCTCAAGTACTTGTTGCAAATAATGAATTTCCCCAACCCGCAATTTTTCATGATATTGCAATTCCAATAATGATAAAAGAGGATGCAAGTGTAATGATTTATACAAAAACACCTGAATCAATTTTTGCCAATTCAGAATTTCCAGTTGATATTGAAGTAATATCAGAAGATGTAGACATAACAGATGTCAGTATAAAGATTATTCCACCAAAAGATATTGAATTTAGAGGAGAAACTCTTCATACATTTTCAAAAATAGAAAAAAATGTACCTATAGAAATAACATCACTAATCATTGCACCAACTGAAGAAGTAAATACAGAATATAAGATCCCATTTGAAATTATTGTAGAATATACAAATGATGTTGAAGAAGAAAAAATAGATTCACAGACAGTTTCAATGGTTCTAAGACCTAGAACATTTATGGAACTAACAACAGATGGAGGTATATGGATAGGGAATTTCTTTATTGCACCCTATGTAAGTCTCGGAACAATTATAGGAATTCCTGTAGGTACAATAATTTCATTGCTAATCAGAAAAAATCAAAATTCTAATAAAAAACGACAAAAAAAGAAAAAACTCTAAGATTCAAGTTTTTCTTTAATTGTTTGAACATATTTTTTGTTGTACTCGTTAAATAATTGGATTTTGTTTTGAGCTAAAGCCATAGCACCAGGTCTACTGTTAACATGTGTTTCAGCATTTTTTTGTTCTTCTAAGAGTCTCATAAGATTATCTTTTGGTTGTGATTCAAGTTCTGCAAGTAAAATTACAAATTCTTTTTCAAAGATATCTTGAGTATCAGGAATCATTGGTGGTTCACTACCAATGATTTCTTTGGTAGTAATGTTTCCAAATACTTTCTTATCTAATTCAAGCAACAATATGGAATAGAAGTGGTACATTATAAGTTCAATTTAATTTGAAAGGAAATTGTAAAAATGAGTGCAGTGCAATCAAACGTTTTATCTTATGATATTTTTACTGCTTTTTAATGACTTATTGTATAGGCAAGTGCAAAAAATACAAGGCTCTTAAGCCAACAGAGATTGGACGATATGCAGCAGGACAAAAAAGATGTAATTATTGTGAGATATTTGTTGACTATGAGGGACTTACATGTCCTTGCTGTAATAGACAATTAAGATGTCTGCCCAGAAGCAGAAAAGGAAAGGAAAAATATCTAGCTCAAATCATAAAATAACAAACACATCCAAAGATAGATTTCGTTTTGAGTATTGCAATGTTTTATTTTTATCATAATTAATGACAAATTTTTTACAAGATAACAATTGTTCTTGAAAATACCTTATGATAGCAAAATCATGCCTAAGAATCAAAGTTTTACTTATAAGAAATCAATACATGTAAAATTATGGCAATTCCTGATGATGTTGAAGAATTTGTTGAAAAGCACATAAAATTAATGATTTCTCAGACTGAGACATATCTACCTTTTATCAAAGTTGCATTCCCCTATTCAAAGAATGTAGCCGATGGGGTTTACAATCTGATTATTGGTAGTGCATTATCTGTGTTTGTTAATCAATTTGCCATGAGAATGAAATATCCAACTGCAGAAGATTTTGCAGATTTTGGGAAAATCGCTCTTAGATACAGAGATCAGGTTGATCAGTTTTTCAAATAATCAAGCCAATTCACCTAGAAAGTGAACAATATCATTAATAACAACAACTGTTCTGTCTTTTGGAACGCGGTATAATTTTTTTGCACGATTAGGTGATTGAATAATAAGTTTTGAAAATGGATCTTTGAGTGATTTGTAAAGAATTCCTTTATCACCTACTGATTGTGACCAATGAGTACCTTGAACAAAAGAAATTGTTTGAAATTTTATAATTTGATATGAATAGACCATTTTTCTAATTAATGAGTAATAATTGCACTCATTAAGGATTTTCCTCCAATTAGTGCTGTAATTGATAAACCAATATTAGCTACAATATTGATAAGAAGTGGTCCATAATGATTGTTATCAAGAAGATTACTTGAATCAAGCGCAAATGAGGACATCGTAGTAAGCGAGCCACAAAACCCTACAGCAGCAAAAAGAGAGTATCTTCCATCGAGGTTCCACTGTTGTGACACTATAACAAATGCTCCAAGAATAAATGCTCCAATAACATTGACAATGAGAACGTTGACAGGTAATGTATTAAAAAGTAAAGGAGATTCTGTGAGTTTGTATCTCAGAAATGCTCCAAGTACAGATCCAAACGCAAGAAAAACAAATTCCAATCCTTTCATTTAATCATGTACGTCAACATGCATTATTAGTGCTATCTAAAGAATTTGGGTTCAATACATGTCTAATTGTATTTGAATTTCGATATGTATGTCTATGGTTTTTATAGGTTCAATTTTGCTTCAAAATTAAATGACCCTTAAACTGAGATGTGATGATTATGGTTTTGAGTGTGAATTCGTTTTAGAT
Source organism: Candidatus Nitrosopumilus sp. (assembly GCA_029863665.1). GTDB lineage: Archaea > Thermoproteota > Nitrososphaeria > Nitrososphaerales > Nitrosopumilaceae > Nitrosopumilus. Next base: position 255 of record JAOTUX010000198.1, on the reverse strand, counting down.
GAAGCAAAAACTGTGGGAACAATCAAAAAATTAAGAGACCATTTTGAAGATGAACACGGAATTGATTATACGGTAGAAGCAGTTACTCAAATGATTACGAATCGTGGACATTCTTTAGAATCAATTAGGAAATAATTTTTTATTTTTAACATTTATTATAATGTTTATTGTACAGAGAGTAAGAGTTCTGTTTTGAAAAGTTTTAGGAATTTTTTGTTTGTAGAATTCTGTTTTGGTTATAAAATTACCTGTTAC
>JAOTUX010000197.1 GCA_029863665.1 Candidatus Nitrosopumilus sp. | reverse complement strand
TGTTCTTTTTCTACTTTTTTAAGAGTCTCTTTTTTCTTTTCTAGTGCTTGCTCAAATGTTTTTGGAATAGTTCTTTTATGATTACACATTATAGCAGCTTCAAGATTTGCTAGTTTTGCATGGTATGTTTTTTCATTTGCTGTTTTTCCTTTAATATTATCATGTTCTACAAGATATTTTTTGACAACAGTTGTTGCAAGATATGTTCTAAACACTTTGGCAGTTAATCCTTTTACAATACTAGAATAATATGCATTTACATGTCTTGAAGTAATATTATCAAAAATCTCATCTTTGGGTTTTTTCTTTTCTACTAACTTTTTCAGATTTTCTTGAAATTGCTTATCATGACCTTCAGCCACTACCGTCTCTTGCCATCTTACACTGTCCTTACCTAGAAAGTCAAACTTAATTGTGTTAGAATTTATTTTAATATGTTCTTTTCTTAGAGTTGTAGCTCCTACAGTGTCTGCTTCATCTGGGTCCTTTTCGTCTCCTACTCTCATTGCAGTTCTATAAATTAAATAACATGCTGTAGCAATTCTACTAATTTTTGGATCCCTACTTTTCATATCTTTTACAATTCTATCTTTTATTTTGTCAATTTCTTTTGCAAGCTTTACTGCTTTTTCATATTTTGCTTTGTCTCTGTCTTGTTTTAATCCTGCAGTATCTGCTAACCAGACATATTTTCTTTTTTGTGTAAGATAATCCATCCAACTAGCTAACCACATAGAATCTTTGTCATGAATTATCTTACCCCATTGACCTTTTGGTACTTTTGCCTCTTTTCCTAGATTTAGTGTAACATCTTTTGCAGTTACACGCGGCTTCCATTTTCCTCTAAGTGGGTGTTCTCCTCTACCAATGAATATTCCGGGAGGCTCTGCCATGTAATTTCCAACTTCTACCTCTTTTCCATCCATTATGGCAATCCCGTATTTTGCTTTCAATTCTTCTCGTAATTCTTTTCTTTTTGCAGCGATGGCTTTTTTCTCCTCTTTTGTCATCATTTCTTTAAGATCTTTTTCCTTGTCAACTACTTTGTAAGCATCTGAAAAATCAATGTCTTCATATGATGTTTTTTTAAATTTTGAATCCAAAGTTTTGATAAAATCTGCTGTAAAGTTTTTTTGAAAAACTTTGTCTTGTGCATATGGTGTGTCTTTCTTTTTTGCCCATTGGTATACCATTTCTTCCTGGTTTAGATCAAGATCTACGTTCTCTTCTTTGATCTTTATTTTAATTCCTTGAGCTTCATAAGCTGGAGGAAATAATATTCCATTTTGTTGTAGCGTTTTCCATTTCATTATTTTCACTTTAAAATTGTGGACTTTGACAAAAACTGGATTTATCTGTATATCAATTTAACGTAGAACTGCGATGTCAGCTAGGAAATAGCTCTTTACTCATATATTTTTCAAATTCCAAGTCCGTTTTTGCCCTTTTTGCTTCCAAAAACATAGCGGCATCAGTCCCTACAATGTATCGTGGCAGTATTTCCTTATCGTGAATGGCTTTTAGTATGACATTTGCAACTTGAGATGGGGCTGTTCCCATCTCCACCATCATTTTGAGACCTGCAAGGATGTTCTCTGTTAGGATTTTATATTTTGGATCTGTTTTTGATTCTGAGACTTTCATTGAATCAAAAAAGTTTGTTTTGATTACGCCTGGTTCAATTAAAGTAGTTTTAATTCCAAATTGACCTAGCTCATATCTTAGGCATTCACTTAATCCCTCAAGAGCAAATTTTGTACTGATATATGCTGGAGATCCTGGAAGTCCTATTCTACCTACAACAGAACTAATATTAACAATAATCCCTGAATTTTGATTTCTCATAATTGGAGCTACTTCTTGAATCATTCTTACAATGCTAAAGAAATTAGTCTCAAATTGTTTTCTAAAATCATCTATTGAAACATCTTCTGTGCATCCAAACTGGCCATATCCTGCATTGTTAATTAAAACATCTAATCTTCCACATTTTGTAACTATTTTCTTTACTGCGGAAACTATTGATTCTTCTTTATCCACATCTAACTCTGTTATCTCAATTGGAATGTTTTCCTTTTTTATAGCATTTTCCAATTCTGCTGATTTTTTTATATCTCTCATACTTGCAAAAGTGTGATAACCGTCTCTTGCAAGTGCTAGTGCAGTTTCTAATCCAATTCCAGAGGAACTACCTGTGACAAGAGCTACTTTTTCCATGTTTGTCGTAGATTTTTGTTATATTTATCCCATTTTGATCATGAATAAAGAAATTAAAAAATTATCAAGAATTATATTTTATTGGAAATTATTACCATTTTTTATTACCAATACATTACAACTGTTTTACCGTAAAATATTGATAGTATGATCTTATTCTTTAGGTAATATGATTGGAATTTGAAAGTATTCTATCTCTTTATTTCCTGTTTCTGAATTCTTCATTAACTAAATCTGATTAAAAAATATCTAATATTATTTTGAATACTCTCAAATAATATTTTAATAATCTGAAAATTAGATCATGATGTTATTTCTTTCATATATTCATATTATAATTAATATAAAATATTGTTTATAAATTTCATGTAAAATAATTTTCATACATTTAGACTAGTGGTCTGTTGTCTTCTGTAGGTTCAATTAAAATCGTTTCTTCACCCTGGTTAATTCTTCGAAGAATTTCAAGTGCAGAATACTTGTGCAGGAATTCATTGTTGTTTCCACATCTATATGAAAATGTACATCTTGGGCATCCTGCTTCATTCTTACAAGGACATTCCTTTACAATAAACATACTTCTTTCAAGAGCTTTTTCAAATCTGTCATACAATGCCTTGCTAGCACCGCTTCCTCCTATTGCTCCATCATAAATGAAAATCAAACCCGATGTCCCCAAAGATATTCCTCCTAAATCCTGTGACACCCCTCCTGTGATCATATTACTTCCTTCAATTACTATATGTTCTGTTGCATGATATCCGCTGGCTTCTGCATAGTCTTCATCTTCTGCTTTCTCAATAATTTTCAGAGGTCTTGGTGCATGAAAAACAATTCCTTTAGTTACAAAATCATATTCAAGAGGAGATTTAAGTAATACTTTTTCCCCTTGGGTAATCTCTTGACCTAGTTCTATGTTGACATATCCATAAACTTTCTTTTGAATATGTAATTTACAAAATGCCACTTCAATCCCATTTGCTTTTCTTTTTTCAAAAACTGTTTCAATTG
>JAOTUX010000007.1 GCA_029863665.1 Candidatus Nitrosopumilus sp. | reverse complement strand
GCTGATGTGTTGCAATATCAAATATAGTGGAATAATGGCCATGTTGGAGTGATACGTCAAATATTTCATAGGATGAATGTGGAGAGAACCATTCAGGAATAGTTTCCTGTTGAGATACAAAAGATACGTTGGGATACACATTCTGAAAAGATATTTTGTAGTTTGCCAGATCTAGATTGTTTTGTGCAGATAAAACATACCTTAGCTGCTTTTGTTTTCCGTCCCACCATATCTCAAATGAGCGAATTGCTTCGGGTGTAGATGAAATCAATCCCGGAATTGTTTGGATTGCAGATTTTACATCCATTGATATTGGAACTTTTAGGGAACAACAAGAGATGCTGGCATTTGTTTGTCCCAAAAAGTTTCTTGTTTTATCCAGTACTCCTGACTGCTTTTCTTGTGATAGTGACCAGAATTTACCCAAATGAAATCAAAATGGTATGAGAAATTTTGATAAAAGAAGGATATTTTTACTGAAATTTCTACAAGGAATTAGATAACTAAAAAAATTCAAGAAATTATTATAACATGAAAGTTATTTTGGTACCAAAATAATCACCCATAACCTTCAAATTCTATCAGTCTTGAATTAGAGAACTAAACTAAGAATGCAATTCCCTATTATGGAATTTAACCTGAATCACGATTAATATCATACCAAACGATTCAATTCTGTAATGATGCATTTCGGGTCTAATTTCTAAGACGTATCCATTCACCAGTAGAAGGTATTCTGTTTGCATCAAGAATAAAAACAAGATAGTGTCCGGGTGGTGCAATATTGCCATTTGTTGGGGCTTTTACCCGTACAATCCCTCCAACATTATTTACAATCTCACATTCTATTATTCTCTGAGTCATGTTAAAGCTATGAGTTACAGCACCAGGATACATCAAAACTACTTCTGTAATGTCTGGTGAATTTGGAGTTTGCACATCAAAATTATTTCCATAGTTTACAGTAGTGTTTGGAATGTTTGTAATTTGTGGTCTAGTTTTGTTAAAGTAACCAGGATAATATCTTTCATGAGGAGTTGGATTTCCTGCTTGTCTAGGATCTCCTCCTGCTAGAATACTACCATCTGGCAATAAAATCATTGAAGAGTGGTAATTTCTCGGATACTTCATTATTGGTCCCAATTGCCATCCATCATTCGGATTTTGAGGATCAAATATCTCAGATGGACCTCCATCGTTCACACCTGGTGCACCTGGTATTCCGCCTGCAACAAATACTCTGCCATCTGGAAGCAATACTGAAGTGAGATTCCCTCTTGCCTCATTCATATCTGACAGATTTGACCAAGATGGGGCACCCAAGGAAAGATCTATTGTCTCAGATGATTTTATTAAATTTGGGTTTCTTCCACCCATAATCATAACTCTTGGTTCATAATTTGGCGGTCTTAACGGAAATATCACTGCTGTTCCGTTTTGACTAGACTGATCTCTTGTACCCTCATTTGTATTCCAAGTGTTGTTAGGATCCACTATTGGATTTTGCCAATCAAATCTGTGAGTAGGAGATTCAGGCCCTGCAATAAAGAGTCTGCCATCAGGTAATAGAAATGTCCACGGATAATATCGGTAGTTAAGGTAGGGTAAATTGATTGGAGATCCCCAACCTGCTCCAGGCGTATACACCTCGATGGATTTTGAACTAGAACCATAGAGGGTAATTAATTTTCCATCAGCCAATGTAATGGTTGTAGAATAAAATCTAGGATTCGTTGTTGAATTAGTCTTGCTCCATTGAAGTGTTGAGGGACTGAAAAGAAATGATTCAGTTGGAGTGCCATTTGGTCCTTGAGTTAAACCTCCATGAATCAACGCAGTGCCCTCTGTATCATCAAGAAAAGAATGTTCTGCAGACCAAAGATTGGAGGTGTTTTCATTTTCACCGGGTAAACTAGCCGGTTGATTTACTGGCGAAGAGTAGGTGTTGGTTCCATAATCCCAAAGCCTGGATTGATCTGCTCTTGTATATCCCCAATACAAGACCTTTTGTGTTTTAGGTAACAATACAGAATGCATTAATGTTACTTCAGGATCACCTGGTATCTCTTCCCATCTCCCAAGATCTAAATTCGAACAGCTTTCTGGAAGTGTTGGACAATTATTTGTACCATCATCAAGAGGAAACCCTCTTGTCTTTTTTAACTTTGTAATCATATCCGGAGTTAGCCAAACATTTTGGAACGAGCGCACCAAACCTACCATACCATTCATCATATGATGGTGAACATGGCAGTGAAATACAAAATCTCCTTTGAGTCTGTATATCTTTGCATCTTTGGGCTTTACTTTGCATTCTTGCAGATCATTCATCTCTTTATCTGGAAATAATAGGACTGGCGGTGCGGTAGTCTCAACTGCAAATGATTCTGCAGGGCCTAAACTTCTAACATCAATGTTTTCATTTCCTAATTTCCATCTTTGTGAGTGTGTATGAAAATTGTGCCATTCGTGACCAACATCCAAATTAAATACATACCATTTTATTTTCTGGCCACTTTCAGCTACAATGGTAGGAGAGTTTCCAACAAAGCCTCTGCCATTAAAACAATGGGTGGCCAATGATGCACCTTCCTTTGAAGTAGCCGTATGATGGAACTGACTTTGATTAACCCATTTCACAGTTCCGCCTATTCCAATATCCACTATTGGAGGATAAAATCCCATTTGAGGGTTATCCAATATGTTGACTGTAACTAGAAGGGATCCTCCTGGGACAACATTGATTTTTCCTTCCATCATGGGATGGTATATGCAAAAATAATCAAAGGCTCCCTGATTATTAAAAATAACCTCGTGTTCTCCGCCTAATTCCTCTATGTCTCCTGTGTCAAAAACAGGTTTGCTTTGATGACTCTTCATTTTGTGGAAAAACAATGGAACGTGAAGTGTTTTTCTTTTCTTTTTTGGTGGCTTTCCAATAAAAACACCCAACCATTCTTTCAAAAATTCCACTTGATCGCGTATGTATACTCTGTCTTTCTCAAATATGGGAGGAGGATCTGGTCTGGGTCTAGGCTGTGGAACTTCACCAATTATATCCTTGATTCTTACATACCTGTCTAGCAAATCTTCAAACTCTCTTGGAAAAACTTCAAGTTCCGGAATTGTGATCTGGCCTTTTGGCTGAACAATCAGTCCTCCAAACAAACCTCTATCAATATTTTTTCCTACCATCCCAAAATGATCATGGAACGGCCAAACCCCTATCATCTCCTCTCTGACATTAAAGATGTAAGTCCATTTTTCTCCTGGACAGATCCTATCTGATCTAGAGCCATCCTCATTTTGTGTACCAAAGGGCCAAGCACCGTCTGAATCTATCCCAAATTCAAGTCCATGTATGTGAAAGGAATGGGGTTTGTTATCTGCATTTAAAACATGAATGTTTAATGTCTGTCCAGGACTAGCATACAATACAGTTCCAATCCTACTGTCAAACACAGGTTCATTGATATCCGATTCTACCATTTTATCCGGTTTTGGAATAAGAAAATCCTTATCCAGGTATTCCCGGTATACAATTGCGTCAAGGGTTCTGGCATCTACTTCGGCTTGTGGTATTTTTCCATTCTCATGCCCTTCACCATACATACAGTCTCGACTGTACTCCACCCCCGGAGGCTCTTTGTCAACAGGGTGTACTGGACTATAACTTGAAATTTGTTCAATCTTTAGGTAAAAATCTCGTATGGTCATTTTATGTATAATATAGCATTATTGTGAATATATTATGATCCAACATGATCTGCAACTAAAATCTAGTATGATTAAGATAGTATTTTTTGAGAAATTATAAGAAATTATGAATTTACTAGAAAAAATAGTTTTTATTATTTAAAAATAAAACACGATCTACTTTTAGTTAGAATGCTCACCAAATGATCCACATAATCTTTCTTTAACCTGAAGCTATGATTCTCTTTTTTAGCAAATTATGAAAGTTCCACTAAGGTTATTATCTATTGTAATTTTGGTTGCCATCTACTTTTACATGATTAGAGGATATTATTAACTACCGAATGTACAGTTACTTTCAATGATGCAAAAGAATAATAATTCATACCTGTTGGTACCAAAACAATCACCAAAAACCTTCAAATCCTGCCGGTCATGACATTACAAAATATCTCGGATCAATTATAAATTAATTTTATAGTCTAAATTAAGAAAATACTATATTCAGAATTTCAGGCAACAACAGTAAGATCATTCCAATCATCATAAACACTACAAATGGCGGCACATTCTGCACGAGTCCCACCACCTGGGAAATTTCCTTGCTCCTAGATATCAGGACAAATGACCTGTTTTTTGGGATTGCCGGGTATTGACTCTCAGCTGAAATGACAAATCTCTCGTATCCTCTCTTTCTGTGAATAAAGAAAACTGCGAGGAACTTTCTGTACGGCGGCTCCCCTGCAAATCCTCCAAATAGTCTTCTTTTTGACATCATGTCAATTGCATTGAGTGTCACATTGTACAAGATGATTGTAGATACGACCAGAATCAGCGCCAAAATAGTTCCTAATATTGGAACCATTACAAATGTATAATGAACTGGTAGTATCACACTAACAGATATGATGCCAAACAGGTCTGCCATCCCGACAAACCTAAATCTGTACAAAATAAAACCAAAAAAGCAAGAGGTTACAATGCTCACTCCATGGTATACAGAAAATGTTTCATAGTCAATTACATACATCACTCCACCTGTACTGATACCAGCAATCCAGATAACATCAGGAACTTTTCTTGATTTATAGTCAAAGATAGATGCTACTCCAAACATTACTAGTATCAAAACTATTCTCATCTGGAAAAACTCCACAACCACTCATAACATATAGAATAAAACCAAAAGACCCAATCAAAGTAGCATTTTTTGACACTCTAATTGGATCCTTGCAAGATACCACTGGCATTAAAATTATTATTTTCAATTGTATTGCAAATACATTTTTCATACATATCACTGCACCACAAAAATAACGATTCAAGATCTCGGTGATACTTTTTTAGAAATTCAATCATTGTATTTGTCATTTTGATAAAATCCCCTAATGCATACACTAGATTTCTTGATGTCAAATGTTTGAGGGATTTTGAAATGTTTTGTCTGCGATATATTGCCATATATGTAAAATTCTCATCATATCCTGTCTCATAACACTGCCTAAATGATGAAAACTGGTAAAAGAATTCTGGATTGGAATTGACCCTGTGATAAACTTCAGCCAATAAACACAATGACAAAAAAGACAATCCAAGTCTCTGACATATGACAAACCACCTACCCTTCTGAGTTATGGAATATCGCCCTTTGCTTTCTGATTCAAGATATCCAGAGTATTTCAGCTCTAGAACTATTTTTTTGGTATATCTGTACTGTTTTTTGGTCTTTTTTGAAATCTCTAAAAGAGAAAATCCTGAAACATATGATGATTCAAGAATTTTTGAGCCTGTAGAGTTTCTCTTTATGTTGCATCTATACCATAATAGATCTCTATTATTTTGCAAGTTCTATGATACATTCCAAAATATTGTGTATCTTTGTGTAGAATCTTTCTGGGAATCTGTGAACAATTTGAGGTTGTCAGTACCTGTGATGTTTTTATGTCGTATTTGTCCCTCCATTTCAAGAAAATTTACAACATCAAATGGTATGGAGTAGAGCTTCTTTGATGGGATGTGACTTGTCTTTATGATTTTTTTGTTTGATGATGTATCTATTTTTGATACTGTACCAGTTTTTTTATCAACTAAAATGTCTGGGTTTCCTTTCTCATCTGGAATGACTAGTATATTTGGAATGGCCTCAAGAATTTCTCTAGTCTTTTTTGATGGTTTTGGTTTTTTGTTTTTGTTTGATGATGATTCTTTTTCTCCAAGATTTTCAGATAAGACAAATTGTGCAACAGTTGACTCGTCTCTATATTCTGTACGAGTTGCATTTTGTCTTATCATTTGAGTTATGGAGTCAATTTGTTCTGGTGTCATCCAGAAAAATCTTGAATCACTTTTTGGTCTTAGATCAGACGCAATAAAGTGTATCAATTGAATTTGTTGTGATTCATCAGTGATTCGAGATATCTTTTCTAGGACATAAATTGGAGTGCTTGCCTGAATTGCAGTTAGTCCTTTTCTCTTTGAGAGTTCATTTACCAGTTCTTCTAGCTTTGAGATTGCAGCTTCTGAGATATGGTTAGTTGCCATCAACAACCTACAATACTGGAGTTTGTCTATTCCAAGAATTTTTAGAACTGTAATCTTGTCTGTTTTTAATTTCTCTTGGAGTGAATCAACTAGATTGTAAACTAGTGGTGTGTTGAGTATATCACTAGATAGTACATCACAAAAATGCTGTACTATAATATCTGAGATATTTTTACACTCTTCAATGGTGCATAATGCATTATTTTTTGACTGTTTACATCCAAGTACTACATCATAGTGATTTATGGCATACAATTTGTCATTTACTTTTCCTAGTCTAACTATTGGAAGGTCTTGCGTTTTCATTGAGGAGTACTTTAAGATATTTGTCTCCATCACAATTCCAATGTTTTCTGAAAGCAACACAATTGAATCAGGCTGAATGGTCTGAACCATATTTTCAGTTGAGATGTTTAATTCAGACACCTCAGTCTTGCCATCTCTGTTGCCTTTTTTGCCAAGGTCTTGTAATCTGAGTTTGGAAATGACTCTATCAGGATATTCATATAGTTTCTGGAATTTTTCTGCAGTGCCGATACATCAGATATAGCATACTGATTTTGTGCCTGTTTAATTGATAAATTCAGGTAGAATCTCATCTTTACCTCCTTTGAGGTAAATGCAGAGGAATCAGTCTTGAATTGTATGCCTCTAGGGCCTGATGCGTTTTTTACACCAAGGCTGCAACAGATAATATTTTGAACTATATTTTCATCATATGGGATTGCATTGTTTTGTAGAGTCCGGTATATTGCATGACACATCTTTTTTGCCTTTGTTAGATTTGTGGTGTCATGGCAAAATGATTTCCAAGAGTCCTCTGAGATGGCACTAGTAAGGGATAGTTTGCGGCAGACATCAGAGAATGCCAAGAGGGAATCTGACTCTGTATGAAATTTTGTAGATGTTATCATTTGTTCATCACGTGGATCCCCACCGACTTGCTTTCTTTGGTGTAAATTGAGGTTTGTCTTGCAGAGCATCTCATATGGTACTGTTTGCTCTATGTTGTATGATGATTCATTGTTTTGTAGAACCACACCGCATATTTTACAGACCGTTTCGTTTTCAAAGGGGAGAAAAACAATTTCTGGTTTTGCACAGTAACATTGTAAAGAGATTAAATTTTGTCTCATAATTTGGCCCCATGTAATTGATTAATAAGGTTATTAGCGAAAAAATAATTTCATAATTATTGCTATATCAAGAAAATGGTTTGTTTGTTATTTTGTTTTATAGATATACCATAACCTAATAGTTTAATGTTGTAATAATTTTTCTACCTTTTAGAGTCAATAGGTGTTAAATGAAGAGGGATATCCAGTTATGATTTGGTATAATGCTTTGATGAGTTTAGTCAAGTCTACTGTAGATTTTTTTATTTTAGGCTCACTAGTGGTAGCATCAAAGCCAACAAATGAACTTGCAAGTCGTATCTTATGTCCTTGTTTTCCTATATCTTTTAATTCATTTTCTTGTTTTATTTTATCTGAAATTTTTGATTGATCAATAAAATATTCAAATTCAAAAGAGCCACCAAAAGTTAATTGTTCTATCATCACTGCTTCTCCTACATCATCATCAAAATCTAGTTCAATTAATGAAATTGTTTTCTTTATTTTCGTTGTATGATCGTAGATACCATCTTTATCATTTGACAAAAGAATTTTTGAATTATTTTTCTCTATTTTATCATAAATGATTTTCGCCTTTCCGATTTCTTCCATTGCAAATGCAATTGGGATTGCTATATGCTCTGTTCTGTTGTTTGCGATATACATGTCAGCATCTTCAAGATATGACCACGCATTGTCTAGGCACATTTTGATGGCTTTTTTTGCTTGTTCTTGTGTTAATTGGTATTGAGTTTTGTTACTCATTATAGTTTTAGATAAAAAATTTGTTATAACGATTCTCCAACATATCCTTACAGAGATTTTATCGAGTCAATTTACAACAAAAGACTAGAGTTCAAAAAACAGGAAAATCCTTTGGAAATATATAATTGGGATTTGATGAATAGAATTTCTTTCCTTACAGTGGCATTATTTTATGTAGAAAATATGTTTAAGAGCATTAACAGTGGATTAGACAAAAAATTCATGGGTAAGGGTTATTCAAATTTAATCAAACATGTCTTAAAAGAACTTCACATGAATGATCAGAAGAAAAAGAACTACTATACATTAAACATTCCTGCAATAGTAAGAAACTTGGCTCATGGGGCAGGATTACATGAAGATAATAACGATAATGGTAAAATTCAGGGCATATTATTCAAATTTGAAAAACATGATGATCCACCGTATGCCAGTTGGAGACATAATTGCTTTTTTATTGAAAACATAATAGAAGTTCTTGAAAAAGTAATGTCTAATCCTAAAGTAATGATAATGCAAAGCCAGTTAACAATAAGAGATGAAATGATGGATTGGGACGCAGAAATTCAAAAACTTAAATCAAGAATATTGGAATTGAAACCAAAGGATATCAAGAGATTTGGGATTTCAAAGCAGACTCTAGAATATACAGAACAAAATTAGGAAGAAGCATGGGTATAAAATATCTGTAAAAATTAAAAATTTAATTCTTGATAAGTGTGACAATTAGTCTTTGTAGTATGACGATTTATTTTCTTGATGTGTAAAATTGAATCATATCAGAAGAAGGTTAATCTGAACTCAGATAAGAAGAGAAACTGGTTTTCGGAATTAAAATCACTCAATGATAAAACAAAGTGTGATTCTGCTGCAATTCCTGCAGATATTGTTTCTAATTTGATTTCAAATGAGGAGATTGATTGGTTGATGAAGAGAGTTATGAGCCTGAAAGTGAATTGTAACTAATTAGATTTTTTTTTTGGTTTTCTAAAAAAATTGGCAGTCAACCATCGATATAATTTTGGTTGTATGTTTTTGAACGAAAGCTCCATAGTTTCAAGAATTTTTCCCATTATCACAATATTTGATAAAACGGTTAACCACTCTGCTGCATCTATTATTTGTCGAATTTGTTTTTTACTATATTTTTTGCATAAGTAGATAGAATGCACCGTTTTATGTCGTTCGTGGTAAATCTCAAAAAATTTATCCCAATTTTGAGCGAAAGGATTGGGTATTTCTTCATTCACATTAAATTTCTTAATTTGAGTCAAAAATTCAACATTTAGAAGTTTTGAAAAAGCAAAATCTATGTCTGACGAAGAATGAAAGGACAAGCTGGTTGCAATAATTTTGCCCTTGCTTGCATTTTGTAATTTATCTAAGCTAGAAATTGAAATCGATATTTCGTCATTTACAAACAAATCACTATGTTTTATTTTATAATTGTCAATTAAATTTACAACCTGATTTTGAAAAAATACTTCTAATAGAGTTACCAGTCTGATTATTATGTAGTTTTTTAATTGCGTTTCAATTACTGGCTCTGTTTCCTTTTCTAACTTAGACATAATTAATGATAATTCTTCTCGGATTAGACTAAAAGCTTCATCGTCATTAGTAATTTCCTTGAATTGATCAATTTTCTTAAAATCTATTTTTGGATATCTCACTATATTTTCTTAGATTAGACATTCTAAAGCTTTACGACCATAACATGTTTTCCTGCCTAAAGCGGGGGGATGCCATTTTTACTCTTTGTAGAAAACTCGTTCACACTCACTTTTCATGTCTATTTTTTCTAAAGACAATCCAGCAGCTGGGATACGGTGCCACATTGCTAGTTGGAATACCCCATTCATCTAAAAACCTGATTCTGCCCTTGATAAAGTGAACTTTAGATTTGCCTTCCACAAATTTGTGCCACCAAATGGTGTCTGTCTTGGAATAAGTCAATATCAAGCAAGACACGTTGTTTGTTTTGTGTTGCAAATATGCAAATTCCATAAACTCGGAGACTTGCGAATATGGAGGATTCATGAAAAAATCTTTTGTTATGGAATGATCAAAACAATTCTGCTCTTTTGTGATATAGTTTGGTAAGACATGGTTTGTATGACTAGCACAGATATCAATTTGTGGATAAATGTCATGTTTTTTGCAGATATTTTGAAATAATTCCTTGGGAGTACCATACTCATCTTGAACATTAATCGAATGAAGATGCTGTACTGATCTTGAACTCATTTTTGTTTGTCCCGTCTTTTGTGGCGAACTCGTTTTTTACAGCATATGCAACAAATTTTACACTCATCATCAAACCACACCCTACAATAACTGCAAAACCTCAATCCTAATTCATATTTTTTTTGTCCCCACTTTGTCTTGATTGCATATCTTGTACAAATTCCACGACAAGCGCCTCCTGCAAGCAATCCTGTGCAACTTTTGCCATTTTTTGGTGGTCTATTTTTACAAGTAACAACAAAAGACCTTTCAAGGAGTGGTTCTCTCAATTTTTAGCCTCCAAAATATTAAACTGAGAAATTCTTTGAAACAACAAGTCTACATAGTCATCAATGTTTTTTACAAATTCTCTGGATGTTCCATCTTCACCAGATATTAGAATTACAATCTGTGAGATTGCGATTCCAGTTTGATTGTGGTACATCATTGAATACAATGTTGCCTGCAGAAAATAATCTTCAATGTATCCTTCATATTTTTCTGCTCTGCTTGTTTTGAAATCAATTATGCTAAGGGTTCCACCATACTCTGCAATGCAGTCGGACGTTCCTCCAAACATAAGATAGTCATGGTATAACGGAATCTCAGTTTCACAGATGTTATTCATCTTGTTTAGAAATGGTTGCAGTTGTCTGAAATGTTTCCATATTATTTGAGAATGTTGTGTTTCAATGCTATTTTGGTTTCTTGTATCATCATACCTGTTGTTAAGATAATCTTCGGCTAGTTTATGGACAAATGTGCCAATATCTGTTGCACGTTTTGTTATCTCATCTGCTTTTGTTTCTCTTTTTCTCCATTCCTTCAAAGAGTTTTTCTTCTCTGGTGACATGGTTTGCGATAGCATGGTAGTTGCTGAAGGATAGGTATGACCTTGGGGTGTTTTGTAGAAATGCTTGTTGTCTTTTTCTATCAGTATTGCTCTTTTTGATTGCGGGATAAGGGATTCCTTCCAGGAAAAGTGCTTGCGACTAGTCAATTTAGTAAATTACCTCTTGTTTTTGTCTAATATGACAAGTTTTAGGGCAAGCAAAAGGTAACCGATGTCCCTTACTTTTTTTTCTCCTAAGGAGATAATTAAAGAAGACGAGATAGTAGAAAAGTAAGTTTGGCACATCAGTTACCAAATAACTAGGCATCAAAATCCTTTAACCTCCTTTGTATGACAGGCACCTTTAGCTGGATATCTATCCAGAACTTTTTGTTGATTCCACTGGAATCTTTTCTTTGATCAGTTTCGTAATATTCGCCAAAGATCATGCCAAACCTCTTAATTGTTACAACTGGAATTTCATGTTCTATACAAAAATCACAATATCTGGAATAGACCTCCCGCTTTGATACCACTGAATTTTCCTTCTCTACTACCACCTCATTGATGAACTGAATTATTGGATCACTGTTTTGATTCCATTGCTTGCGTAGTGCTTCAATGTTGTCCTCATGCTTGAATCTGCCGCGGATGCGAAGATTTCTTGCAATTAAAACCAGTAAAGAAAATACCTTGTTTTGCTCATCATTGTCTGCAATTAGTTCTTCTCTTAGATTTGGATTCTTTTCTTCTCCTGTAAATTGTCGTTTCCAATTTACAATTACAAATCTTCTAAAGAAACCATCAGATTGGTCATGGACTGATGGGAATCGATTTGCAGAGAAGATCAATTTTGTGTATGGTTTGAACTTGAATGGATGACGGTGTTTCTTTTCAGCAGTGATAGAGTCACCTGAAATTATAATCTTTAGGTTTCCAGTCTTTTTTAGCTCGTTACTTTCAATATCTGCAAATACATTTGCCATCTTGCCAAATAATTCTGCCTTTGAGAATCGTTCCAGTTCAATGTCATGGATTGTAATGTTAGAGACATTATCTTTACCAAGAAGAGATTCTATATAATCAAGTAGTACTGATTTACCATTAGATCCTGAACCAATAAACATGAATGCTTTATCAAACTGTTTTTTTATCAGACATGATGCCATTATTTCTAAAACTGTAAAGAATTGTTCTTGGTCCAGCTTACTATTTATGGTAAAGCATGATGTGAGATATTTTAGAAACAGTGTATTATGTAAATATTGTAGAATGGAATCTGTATTCACCTTGATGTCAATAGGATGGTATGATACTGGCAGCATTACACATGATAAATTTGATGGTGAGTGTTGTATGGTCTCTAGTGTCTTTAGATTTAACACACAATTTTCAACTGTTTGAATGTCAGGATCAGAGTCAAACTCAGCTCTGTCAGTATAGTTTATCGCCTTTATCTTGTTGATTACTTCACATCTATCAAATGTGCTACAGTTCTCTATCCATTTCTCGCATTCTTCTTTAATTAGCGGCTCTGCAATATTTTGCCTGTAAATTTTACCATCAAACCACAACAATTCATCTGAATCCCTCAGACACTTGAAATTGTGAGTCTTTTGGATTGTAAGTAATGTGTTCTCAACTAGTGCCTTGGCGTTTTTCTTTTCTTTCTTGGATTCATCATCTGTAGGTTTAAAGTATTTTTGCTCAGGATCATCTCTGTTTTTTTGAAACTGTGAATGCGCATCATTTACCCATCGCTCTACCTCTACATTGCTGTGTGGGGGATTGCATGAATTGTTTATCTTTATTGCCTCGTTTAGAATTTTTTCATACTCCCAGTCCATATGGAACCGTCTTAGTGCCAGCTTGAATCCATTGTTGTATCGCTCTCCAGATAACCAGTTTCCCTTTTCAAGCTCAGAGGTTGGAATGATGGTATGGTGCCCGTTTCCATTTGTTTGGTTTTTTGGAATCCATCCATTATTTTTTAATTTCTCAATTAGTTGTGTGGCAGTACCATTTAGATCATAGATTGATGTGGTGTTTGAGATTATGGTGTATTTTTTGCCAGTCAGTACGTACAGTCCTGACTCATCCTTGTCATAGTGGTTGCATGATGCGCCAACCACATACGCACCATCACTTTTGAACTCCATACTGTATTTTCCTTTTGAGAAAAAGGTGTTTGCCTGTACTGGTAATTCATTTATCTTAAAGTAGACGTGGTACCCGTCCCCTGTTCGCACCACCAGAGTTTTGTTTAGAATATTTTGTGTCATCATACTAATCTCGTTGATATCATCACAGTTGTCAAAATCTAGTACTATGAGATTGCCTGATATTCTTCCCAGAATTACTGCAAAGTCCTGGTCATCTGGTATTACACCTGTAAACATCTCATACTGGTATTTGCTCCAACCTGTCTTGATGTTTAGTGCTTTACCAGATCCTTTTGGAATTGGAACAATGTTGATTCCCTGCTTTTTGTAGATTTCTTTAATGGTATGGTCACTCATATTTTCAACACCTTTGCCCTAGAGCAGTTACATCCGAAAACAAAACATCCGTACCATGAGCATGAAGATAATCCACATCTCATGCAGACTCCAATACCTACATCTTTTGTAAAAGAATTATTGGCACATGTACATCGTTTAACAACAATAGAATTCATATTCTGATCAACTCTCCTTTTGTCATCTCACGTAAACAGTGAGGGCATTTTACCTTCGAGCATTTTGAAAATGTTTTGTATCCTGTTCTTTTTTGTTCAGATGAATGCATTTTCTCATATGCGTTACCAATTGTAATGGTTCCATTTTGCAGTCTTGTCTTTGTTAATTCATCTGCATTTTTTAGCAGCCACAAACCTTTCTGTGCAAGGTTTGATCCAATTCCCAACTGTCTTGAGAATACTTTTCGAGTAGAGTCAGGCAATAATGATTTCCCCTTTGTTCCTCGTTGTGCTTTTTTTCTTAGTGATTCATATAGTGAAAAAGACAGTTCAATCTTTTGATATGAATTTAATTGTCTTCTAATTAG
>JAOTUX010000196.1 GCA_029863665.1 Candidatus Nitrosopumilus sp. | reverse complement strand
TAGCAATTGGAATTACATGGGTAGGAATGAATTATTTACTTCCATTCAAGTAGGCTCGAATTCAAAAATAATTTAATTTTATGACTTTGATGTGAGTTTCACATGTAGCGATCGCTTTAAATTTGCTGTATCAAAGTATTTTTCGACTTGAGGAAAGGATTCATCACAAATAGATTACGTTCAGGTAGAAAATCAATAGAGAATTCTGTTGAAAGAGGAACAGAAACCATACAAGGGGGAAAATTCGTATGGATTGATTTACAGAATCCAGATAGAGAAGATATTGAAGAATTAGCCAAAAAATACAATTTCAATACATTAAACATTGAAGATTGTATGACGAAGTTTGAACTGCCAAAACTTGATAGTTATGATGATCATTTCTTTGTAATCTTGCATTTTCCTCCACTTTCACAAAAAGTAGGAATTTCAAGGAATAGTCAGTTATCAATATTCATTGGAAATGATTTCTTAGTTACAGTACATCAAGGAGATCTCAAACCACTAGTAGAATTAGTAGAAATTTGCAAAACAGATTTAGATCAACAAAGAAAAAATAGATTATTAGGAAAATCTTCAGGACTATTACTTCATGAAATTATAGATGTTCTAGTAGATGATCTTTTACATACTTCGAGAAAAATTATTGCAAATTTAGATGAAATAGAAGACAGAGTATTTGATGAAACAAAACCAGTGGCTAGAAGTATTGCTTTACTAAGAAGAGAAATCAATAGATTAAGAAGAATTGCTAATCCATTAAAGAGATTTGTAATAGAAATTGCAAAAAATATGAAAAGGTTTTCAGAAAGAGAAGATGAAGAACTTACATTGTATTTTGATGATGTAATCGATCACATAGACAAAGTAATTGAAACATTAGAAGAATCAAGAGAAACTATGGAAATTTATAAAGATACAGATTTTGTGTTAAGTACTGAAAAAACTAACAAAGTACTTGCCGTACTAACTATAATATTTACATTAGCGATTCCATCAACAGTCATAGGAACATTTTATGGAATGAATGTTAATTTACCAGGAGGTATTGGGGATAATTTTATTGTCTTAGGTCCATTTACAACATTCATAGTTATTATTTTTGCATCAGCAATACCTGCAATTCTAATGTTTGTATATTTCAAAAAATTAGGCTGGATTAGTAGTTAAAACAAGATATTGGAATTTCCTAAGAAATTCTAATATCCACTTTAATGATATTCAATTCCAGATGACCTAAAATTATAAAAAATATTTTTTCTTAGATTACCAACCCTCCAAAGAACATCATACATTCAACAAATAGTCAATTCAAAATAATAGTGGACTTTTTCAAAGAATTTTCAATTTTCTACATAAAATCTTTTTTTATTGATAATAACGAGCTTAAATAAATACAAGACTAATTTACTTAGATTATGGGCAAAATAAGAATACGAACTGGTAGAGGAACTGGAACTATTGAAGTTGACGATGATCCTAAAAAATGGTCAGGAGATGAATTTAGAAAAATTCAAGCAGTAAGAAAAAAGGCAGCAGCAAATAGAATGGTACATACAGGTCGAGGAACTGGTTCAAGAAAACTAGGAGACGTACCGGATGTAAAACCAAGGCCCTCAACTGAAGGAATGACTAGAATTACGGGTAGAGGAACTGGTTCAAGAAAGAGTACCAATAAAGGATCACAATAGAGAAACCTCAATTTTTCATTTTTAAAATTTTATTGTTATATGGTATTCAATATGGATTAATTTAATTTTCTAGATTTTGATATTAGGATTTCCAGCCTTAAGTTTTTCCCAATCTGCAAGGAAATTGTCTAATCCTATTTTTGTTAGTGGGTGTTGTAGCATTTTATCTAATACCGCAGGAGGTAAAGTTACTACATCGGCTCCAATTTTTGCAGCGTCAACTACATGCATTGGATGACGAACACTTGCAACAAGTATTTCAGTTGTAAAATTATAATTAGAAAAAATTTCTTTAATTTCTTTAATTAGATGTATCCCATCATGGCCAATATCATCTAGTCTTCCAATAAAGGGACTAACATATTTTGCACCTGATTTTGCAGCAAGTAAAGCCTGATTAGGAGAAAATATCAAAGTTACATTAACAGGAATTCCTTCTGATGAAAGTGATTTACATGCCTTTAAACCATCAGGAGTCATAGGTACTTTAACAACAACATTATCCCCATATTCACGTAAACGTGTACCTTCTTCCATCATTCCAGCATATTTTGTACTAACAACTTCTAAGCTCACATCACCTTGAATAATTTTAGTAATTTCTTTCATGGCATCTTTTGGATTTCCTCCTTCTTTTGACATCAGAGAAGGGTTAGTTGTAATTCCATCTAGTAATCCCATGTCATTATATTTTCTAATAGATTCTAGATTAGCAGTATCAAGAAAAATTTTCATAATTTTTTACTCCTAATTTCTTTGACTTGTTTAGCCATATTAAAAGATGTAATTCCATGTTTTTCTAATAATAAAGGGATTTCATTATCTCTAGCAGATTCTCCAAACATATCTTGAACTCCAATTCGCTTTATTGGTACAGGATATGATTCAGATACTGATTCTGCAACAGCAGAGCCAAGTCCACCAAAAATATTGTGTTCTTCAGTAGTTACAATACAACCTGTCTCACGTGCTGCTTTTTCCAAAATTTCACCATCTATTGGTTTTATTGAAAACATATCCAAAACTCTACAAGAGATACCTTCTTGTTGTAAAGAGTCAGCTGCCTCTAAAGCCATCCTAACAGTGATTCCACATGCTGCAATAGTGCAATCAGATCCATCTCTTAATGTAATGCCTTTTCCAGTTTGGAAATTCTGAGATTCTGTATGAACTAGAGGAGTTTTTGATCTTGCCATTCTCATATAGAATGGACCATATTCATTTGCCATTAAATGAATTAGTTTTGAAACTGCAATTGTATCAGCAGGAACAAAAACTCGAAAATTAGGAATGACTCGCATTATTCCAATATCTTCAGTTTGTTGATGAGATCCTCCATCAGGACCAACTGTCAAACCAGCATGAGATACAACCAATTTTACATTAAGACCTTTTTTGCCTGGAGGTGAAGGATAAGCGATGTTGTTTCGAATTTGATCAACTGCTCGCCCTGGTAAAAATATTGCATAGGTGCTAGCAAAAGGGATTTTTCCAGAAATAGCCAATCCAGCAGAAACAGTAACAAGGTTCCCTTCAGCTATACCAACATTGAAAAATCTG
>JAOTUX010000195.1 GCA_029863665.1 Candidatus Nitrosopumilus sp. | reverse complement strand
TTCTTGTTTGTATCCTCTCCTATCTGATTCAGAAGCTTCCCGAGTATTCATAGGAACATTACATTTTTTGCAGAACATCATACTTTTCGTTAAATAAACTGCCTTTTAGTCTTGTTGTATTTTGATTTTAGAAAATGACTATTGAAACATACTAATCAATTATAATTACAACAAGAATTGCCAATAGTCCACCAATCAAACCGAGAATCGCCATTTTGTTTTGGTTGGACCATCCTTCTTTTACAGATACTTTGACCATACTCTAATTTGATAATGAAGGATAATTTAATGTCCACGAATATTATTAGTTAGTCCAGTTTCCAGTTGTCAATCTATATCCAACATTAAAAAACCTCGTGCCTAGTTTCCATTTTTTATTGAATTGAGATACATAGTTTGCCGGTGTTTTTAGGTTTACATCGATTTCCAGAAATTTGAAAAAATAGTGAATCTTCTTTTGTAGCGATCCTTAGTAATGGGGATCTTTCTTCCAAAAAGGAAATTAACTTGTTGGATTCATTGCTGCTGCACGTTCTTTGAGTTTTTGGTCTATTGGTGCAATTATGTATTCCTCAGACTCAAAATCACACGGTCCGATATTGATTGCGTATCCGTCAAGGGTCTCCACTATACAGCCCTCATCAGTATTTGCAATTACCTTTACTCGCTCTTCAATCTGTTCAGGTGCAGTATAGAACATCAAGTATGCAAACAAAGATATTGCAACTGCTGCAATCACTCCTCCTATAATTAACATAGATTTTGTGTTGCTTTTTGTTGTAGATGACATTAAAGCAAATTTGTTCCTAATTCAATTAAAACATAATAGACACTTTCCTAACATGGTTTTCAAATGTGGGAATTGTTTATGTATATTATATTCAACTTTTACTAATCACAGCCAAGGAAAATGCAAAAACAAAATTTCACTAGTTTAAAGCAAAAAATTGGTACAATAAAACATCTTAAAGAAAACAATATGACTTACAGAGTACATTGGTGGAGAGCCATGTCGATGAGTGTAGCATTATTTATTCATGCTTGGATACCTTCTTTGTTTCCAACTTATGCATCTGATAAAATGAATCAGAATCATGACTAATTACATCTCATTTTATCCCTAAAATAATACATTTTACGATAACAATTTCCAATCTTGAAAGTCGGATATGGAAACTATCTATGACTATTATAGGGCAAAAATCATGTCGATTTCTAATGAACAAACAATTTACAGTGGTATTTAGCATTGCAATACTACTCACAGTCACAGTTGTGGCATCAATTGATCTCACTCAGACCGCTGATGCTGCAAAATCAAAGGGAAACTCATTGACAGAAGTTGGTTCATCAAAAGTCTGTGGAGACAGACTATGTTCTGAAATTCCTCCAGAGGAGAGAGAAATCATGACAAAGAGGCCAACACTGACTACACCAACAAACATCGATTCTCTTTTTGAGAGGATGGATTCAGTTCACAAGAAACATCAATCAGAAATGATGCAAATGTGGAAGTCACTTACTCCACAAGAACAATCCAAAATGTTCCAGAACATGGAGCAAATGATGCAAAAAATGGAATCAATGGATACTGAAGAACATATGAAGATGATGAGTAAAATGATGCAAGATAAATCTCACATGGCTCACGATGGACAGAAGAACATGATGATACATAAGAAACCTGTCTATAACGAGGCACTAAATCCAAGACAAATTGACTATCCTAACGTTTTAGGATTCAATGATCTTCACATACATGCAATTAGACATCTTGATGTGAATCAATCTCATGGTACTGCAGATCACCTCTTGCAAACCATAGTTCATCACCACTGCAAAGTCTATGATGATAACACTGCATCCTGTCTGTTATTCCCATATGGAATGACTGACCAAGACAAGCCATACGGGATTGAATATGTTATCACAACTAACCAATACCAAGAGTTACCTGATGAGGAAAAACAGTACTGGTACTATCACAAGACAGAATTTCCAAGAGCAGAAGCTGCATTTCCTGAGATTTCTAATGAGGAACTAGCTGAAGTTCTGCCAATTCTTGATGAGATATACGGAAAAGTTGTTTTGGAATTATGGTGACACATATACAATTGGTGAACCCTACATCCTAGTTGTTCAAGACATTCCTGATCAATAGTCTTTTTTTCTTTTATTTTGAATTTAATTCCACGTGGGTACGATAAAACACCACTAAACTATATCCACATGATGTTAAAATTAAAGAACGAATGAATGCAGTAGTACAACATCCTTGATAATTTTCTAAATCTCTAAAATGATTTTATGATTTTTCTTCAGGCGGTTCATCTTTGATTCTCTTATTGAAGAATAGACAAGCGGTAAGATCTCCTGTGACATTTACCATAGTTCTAGTCATATCAAGAATCCTGTCAACTCCCAATAGTAGAACTACTCCTACTACAGGCACTCCTGCTGCAATCAGTATTGTGGACAAAATAACTATTCCAGTTCCAGGGGCAGATGGTGCACCAATAGATGCTGCAAGAGAAGTCAATGCAATTAGAATAATTGTTGTAAAACTAAGATTCACATCAAAGAGCTGAGCTAAGAAAAATACTGCAATTATTTGATACATTGCAGTACCATCCATATTGATTGTAGCTCCCAAGGGAATGATAAACTGCGAAACCTTGGGCTTGACTTTTAATTTTTCTTCTGCAGTTTTGATAGACACTGGCATTGTTGCAGCAGAACTAGAAGTTGAAAATGCCAAAAGCTGTGGCTCCTTAATCATTGCCAGAGTAGATGAAAGCGGTCTTTTTGCAAGAAACTTGATGATTATAATATATACTATCATCATTACAAAAAGTCCTACAATTACTGTTGCCATATATGCACCAAGTCCTGTAAGTGCTGAAAGTCCGATCTTCGATACGATTCCTGCCATAAGACCAAACGCTGCAAAGGGTGCAAGACGCATTGCCCAAGAAACAACTTTCATTGTGAACTGTTGTATGGATTCTAACAAGTCAAGAATTGGTCTTGAGCTTTTTTCAGGTAATGTGATCAGGGCAACTCCCATAATTAATGCAAAAATGATGATGCTTAACATCTCTCCAGACATAAATGAGGAAAGTGGATTACTTGGAACCAAACCAACTATGCTTTGAGGAATATCGTGAATGGAAAGTTCTTCACTTTCAACTAATTCTATTTCCTCGATGCCAAAACTTTCCCTGATTAGATTACTATCAATAAAGTTTCCAGGCTCTATTGTTGTT
>JAOTUX010000194.1 GCA_029863665.1 Candidatus Nitrosopumilus sp. | reverse complement strand
CTGCTAAATCTGTTTTAAAAATTTCAAACAACTAACTATCCAAACTTAAGGGTGTTATTTAATTAATCAACAAAAAATTTTTTTAAATCATTATTTTTTGTTACTAGATCTAACCAATCTACTATTTCATTACCTTTATTATCGGAAATTATAGTCATGATTTTTTTTACTGTTCCTTGAATATCTTTTCCACTATTGTTTATCTGAAATGTTTTTTCATGAAATTTACTTATTGAATCATGTGCAATAATCCCTAATACTTCACTACCGATATTTTCTATAATTTTTTTATCTGAATATTTTCTTTCCTTATAGACTTCAATCAAATCATAGGGATTTCTTCTTAACACAATTATTGTTTTTACTCTATTTTTAGCTAAAACATAAGGCGCTAAATGTCCTACAATTATATTTTTTTCAGAAATTCTTTCTTCAAGAATTTTTTTCAATTTTTTTGTATCTACATCGTTTGTATTTTCATTTTTTTCCAATAATCCGGCATCTTTTGCTATGTTGTTAATGTCAATTATGGGCAATCTGAGCATTTTAGATATTTCTTTTGTGATTGTGTGTTTTCCAACTCCCGGGTTACCACTGATTACTATTGACACGGTATGAAATCAAAATAAACTACATTAAACGATTTCTGCAATACTAATAAGTAGAATTAGCTTTTTGATAATATTGCAAATTGGTTTACTGGGTAAGGCAAATGTTGGGAAATCCACATTTTTTTCAGCTGCCACTGAAACTCCTGTAGCCTCAGGTAATTTTCCTTTTACTACAATTGAGCCAAATGTTGGTATTGCATATGTAAAAGCGGAATGTGCCTGTAAACATTTTAAAATTCAACATGAAAATGAATTATGTGTAAATGGAACTCGTTTTATTCCCATAAAACTTATTGACGTTGCAGGACTTGTTCCAGGCGCACATGAAGGAAAAGGATTGGGAAATCAATTTTTAGATGATGCAAGACAAGCTGAAGTTTTAATTCATGTAGTTGACATTGCTGGAACTACTGATATTCAAGGCCAACCTGTTCCAGTTGGAACACATGATCCCTTGGAAGACATTGAATTCGTTCAAGATGAATTTGATCAATGGTTTACAGATATTCTCAAGAGAGAATGGGATAAAATCACTCGTGAGATTGATCAGAAACGAGCAAAACTTACTGATGGTATTACAAAACGATTTACTGGATTAGGAATTAAAGATTATCAAGTACATGAGATCCTACAAAAATTAGGATTTGTTTCTAGAAATCCAAAAGAATGGAATGATCTTGACATTCAAACTTTTGTTAAAGAATTAAGAAGAAAAACGAAACCAATGATAATTGCTGCAAATAAAGCAGATCTATGTCAAGATTTTAATATCCTAAAAAAAATTCCTGATACTGTAATACCTTGCAGTGCTGAAACTGAATTACTTTTACGAAAAGCATCTAAATCTGGAATCATAAACTATTCTTCTGGTGATGATAATTTTACACTCATTGAAGGAAAAGAAATTCTGCCTCCACAACAAAATGCATTAAATTTGGTAAGATCAGTTTTCTCTAAAATTCCATCAACTGGCATTCAAAAAATTTTAAACACAGCAATTTTTGATTCACTCAAATTAATTGTTGTATATCCTGTAGAAGATGAAACTAAACTAACCAATAAAGATGGTGTCATTTTACCTGACACAAAATTACTTCCACAAGATTCTACTGCAAAAGATTTGGCGGGTTTAATTCATGCCGATATTGCCAAGGGATTTTTACATGCCATTGACTGTAAAACTAAACAAAGAATCAGTGGTGATCAGAAATTAAAACATGGTGACGTGATCAAGATTGTATCTACTTTAAGTAGGGGATGAAATGTTAGGTTTAGGAATTGAAAGTACTGCTCATACATTTTCTTGTGCTATAATTCAAAAAAAAGGAAAGAAAGGAAAGATACTTTCTGATATTAAAAAAATTTATCGTCCTGAAAATGGAGAAGGAATTCATCCAAGAGAA
Organism: Candidatus Nitrosopumilus sp.; assembly: GCA_029863665.1. Taxonomy (GTDB): domain Archaea; phylum Thermoproteota; class Nitrososphaeria; order Nitrososphaerales; family Nitrosopumilaceae; genus Nitrosopumilus. The sequence goes on along the minus strand of JAOTUX010000194.1, from coordinate 1,279 downwards.
GCTTCACGTCATCATGTTGAACATAGTTCTAGTGTACTGTCTGAATGTCTTAGCAACGCAAATCTCGCAATTCAAGATATCGACATTATTTCTTATGCTGCAGGCCCTGGATTGGGTCCTTGTTTACGTGTTGGTGCAGTAGTTGCAAGATCATTAGCATCTTTTTATAAAATCCCAATTTACCCTGTTAATCATGCAATTGGTCATATTGAATTAGGAAAACTATTGACCGGTGCCATGAATCCTCTTGTACTTTTAGTATCTGGAGGGCATACAATGCTTTTAGCATTTCTTAATAAGCAGTGGAGAGTTTTTGGTGAGACTTTGGATATTACATTGGGTCAACTGCTAGATCAATTTGGAAGATCAATTGGATTTAGTTCCCCATGTGGTAAAGATATAGAAGAATTGGCATCAACATCTTCAAATTATATCCCATTACCCTACTCAGTAAAAGGAAATGATGTTTCGTTTTCAGGTTTATTATCTGCAACAAAATCTGCGGCAAAAAAAAATAAAATTGATGCTTGTTATTCACTTCAAGAAACTGCTTTTGCAATGATTAGTGAAGCTGTAGAACGTGCATTATCATTTACACGTAAAAAAGAATTGATGATAGTAGGTGGTGTTGCAGCTAACAAAAGATTATCTGAAATGCTTCAAGATGTATGCAAACGTCATGATTGTAAATTCTTTGTAGTTCCATTAAGGTATGCAGGGGACTGTGGTAGTCAAATATGTTGGACTGGACTTTTGGAGTCCCAGGTCAAAGCGGGTTCTTCATTAAAAAATACTTTTGTTACTCAGTCTTGGAGATTAGATTCAGTTAAAGTAAATTATTGATCTTTACTTTCTTCTATTGCTTTGTCAATACTCTTGAGCCAGTTTTTCGTATTGAAAACCCCAAACTTGTAAGTCTGTTCACCTTCATTTGTTTTTGCCATAAAACATACTTTTTTAATTAGTAATCCTTCCTTCCATGTTTTTATTACATCGTTTAATGGAATGTCTAATATTGTATCTCCCATATGTTTTGAAAAATCCATCATTCTTGATCTCGTTTTGTCAAATGCTAATCTTTTACTTGTTAGTGTTAGAATTCCAGCCCCTATGTTATCTTCACTGCAGTCTTCTTGTTTTATTCTCTTTTCTCCTTCTTCCATGATTAACTTTTATTGAATTCTTTTGGTTATAATGTTAATGAAATTGATAAAAAAAGGAGCAGAGGCTGACATATATCAAACTAAATGGCAAAAGTCAAATGCAATTCTTAAAATTA
>JAOTUX010000193.1 GCA_029863665.1 Candidatus Nitrosopumilus sp. | reverse complement strand
GTTAGCAAGAGTGATTTTATCTCTATTTCGGGTATCATCTTTCATTCTTCTGTTGTAGATTTCTTCAGGTTTTGCAGAAACAGAAATAAAATTTGTAGGCGATATAATTTTTAAAACATGTTCTGGTAATCCAGGGTAATATCCTTCAGGAGAGTTGATAAATGCATGGGTATCAATAATTATAATTTGTTCGTCATGCGCAGCAATTTTTTCTGCGGCAAGTTTTTGAAGATTTTGTTGTTCAGATACAGATAATTTTCTTAATTCATCTCTATCTTTCAGACCATTTTCTTTGGCAACTTCAAACATTAAAGTTCCATAACTAACCATACTAACACTCTTTTCATGATTTTTTAGGGTTTCAACTATTTTTGATAATAAGGTGGTTTTTCCAACACCTGGGATTCCTACCATTATAATTTTCTTATTTTCTGCCAAGTAAAGCACCCAAACGTGGCATAACGACTTCAACTTGCTCCTTAACTAACTGTGTGTAATAGTTAATGAGAATATCAACCATAAGTAAAACCCCAATACCAGATCCAAATACACCAAGAACATCAGATACACCTGCCAAAAGACCCAAAATCATAGAGCCAATAATAGTAACTGATGGAATGTATTTGTTTAGTAAAGCCTCAACAGGTTTGTTTGATCTTCTAAATCCAGGGATTTGGACATCTGCATCAAGTAAATTCTGAGCTGCACTCTTTGGAGACAGACCTCCAAGTTCTACCCATAGTTTTCCAAATACAACTACAATTCCAATCATAAACAGAACATAACCTACTGCACGTCCAGGATCTAAAATTGCAACATCTAAACCTCTAGGAGGAGTAATGTAGTAAATTATACCACCAATAGGGGTAGACGGACTGGTTGGATCAAATTGTGCTACAAAATTCATAAAGAAATTATTATTACGAGGATTCATGTTTGCCCACAACATTTGGAAGATGAAAACAGCATTTGCAGTTAGAGCAGAAGCCAAAATTACTGGTATGTTTGACACATACATCAATTTGATAGGATAAACAGCAGAAAAGCCTCTATATTTTGTAGAGACAATAGGAATTTCAATTTTCATTCCTTGTGTAAATACTAGTATTAACAAAATTCCCGCAGTTAGACATAATCCAAAGATACTCGGAAGTTGGTTTGAACGGAAAAAAACATTTGACATATCGCCATTCATTATGGATTCTCCTATGTATGGAATAATACCAATCATCCCTCCATCACCTGCAGGTAATGGACTGAACATACTCCAAAGAATTTGTTGAGCAACACCTGCCATAATGAATAAACTAATTCCACTACCAAGTCCCCATCCTTTCTGGATTAATTCATCTAAGAACATAATAATTATAGATGCAGCCATCAGTTGGCCAATCATCACATACAAGAAATATGGTTCAGAGACACCGCCACCATAAACGGCAATAGCATATACAATAGATTCAGCTACAATAACAACATAGGTTACCAATTTGGTAGCTGTCTGAAATATTCCTCTTTCTTCAGGTTTTTTGAAATCAAATTTAAGAATGTCTGAACCTCGCAACAATTGCATCAAGAGTCCAGCTGTAACTATGGGCCCTATTCCTAATTCAACTAATGTTCCTTGTTGAGATGCAAAAATAACTCTAGCAAATGCTAGAAAATCAAACTGTGGTGCTGTTGCTCCAAATAATGGTGTTTGACCCATTACCATGTAGATAAGTAATGCAACACCACACCATAATAATCGGGTTTGAAGGGGAATCTTCTTTTTTGGTTTTGGTACCTGAGGCAGATATGGCTCTGCTTTAAAAACGACTTTTCTGATGACAGATGTGATGCTGCCTTCAGCCATTATCAGATAACACCTCTCCCCCAACAGCTTTTAATTTTTCTTTGGCAGATGCTGTAAATTGTTGTACTTTGACGGAATATGCATTTGTTAGATTTCCGCCACCAAGGAGTTTTTCATATCCTGCACTTTTGAGGTCTATGATTTTTTTTCCTTCTTCTTCTTTACCGAACTTAGTGAACAAGTCATCTAGATCTCGGATGCTAGCCCATTTCTTTGTAATATTTGGGTGAGGTGGTTTAGTTGAATCATGACCATAATGATCTGGATCTTCTTTTAACAATGTACTATAGTGATGTTTCATCATACCAGTAATTCCAAGACCGCCTTTATGACCACTTGCACGATGTTGACCTACTTGTCCCCATCCCATGTGTCTTCCACCTCGAAGCCGTCTAGTTTTTCTTAATCTTGTTGCCATTTTAGATCATATTCCTTACCAGATTACCAAGTTCTTTGTTTTGTCCAAGAACACCCTTTTGCCCATATAGTTTCTTGGTACTTCTTTTGAACCCATATCTTGGAGGTGCTAAAGCAAACCAAGGTTTTAGAGGTTTTAATTTAGACAAAGTAGCTTTGCCTTCAGATAAAGCCGTTGCCAATTCATCAGAAGTTGCAAAACCAAGTTCTTTTAGATCATCAGAAGTAATTTTTTTATAACCAGATTTTCTTGCTTTTTTATCAATTAGTTCTTTTGCCAAAGTAGTATCAAGTTCAACCCAAGAGACATAATGTTGAACTTTTCTTAACATTCCCAAAGTATTTTCTTTAGCAGGTAAAATTGTCGCACGATATTTTTTATCTAATTTTAACAGAGTCATGGTATGAGTAGCCCAATAAGGAACGTCTGCTTGACCTTTTATTCTAACAACAAGATATGCATTTGCCATTTTCATCAACCTTGACTAAACGTCTGTCTTAGACAGTCCAATATAGCTTTTGAAGTAGAATTCATTGTAGGAGTAGAGCCTTTTGCGGTAGTCCAAGCATCTTTTAGGCCTGCCAATTCCAGTAATCGTTTAATTTTACCACCAGCAACTAAACCCAATCCACGAGGTGCAGGAATAATTTCAATTGTAACACTTCCACCCTTTCCTCTAACTTTGAATGGAACAGAGTGTTTTTGATCACATCTACATTCCCAGCTGCCGCATCCCAATTTGATAGGATTAACGTTCAGATATGCCTGACTTGTCGCTTTTTCTATAGCAATTCTCATTTGTTTTGACTTTCCTTGACCTATTCCCAAATAGCCATTTTCATTCCCAGCAGCAACAATTGCCTTGAATCTAGTAGATTGACCATTTGAAGTCATTTTTTGAATTATGCCAACATCTACAACTTCACTTTTTAAATCAGGTAGTAATTTCTTGATGATTCCTGCTTCTTGAATTCTTAATCCTAATTCAATTATTTCTTCAAGGGAAGAAATTTCCCCAGACGCAACTTTTTGT
>JAOTUX010000192.1 GCA_029863665.1 Candidatus Nitrosopumilus sp. | reverse complement strand
TCTGCCCCTCTTAATTTAACATAAAATAATATTGTATCACTCAGGTCAGCTTCGCTCAAATTAGTGCAGCTAAGATCTGCATTATGGATATCTCTGTTTTTGAGATTAACTCCATTCATATCTGAATCTGAGAAGTTTCTTCCAATCAACTCTTCATATTCAAAATTAACCTTGGAAAGATCACGTTTCCTAAATGCCTTTGAAGAATTCATTGTGTAAACTATAAAAAATAGTTAATTTGAATTTACATAAACTTTCTTGGATAATTCTTAAATCATTATTGTTATATGGGTAAATTCTTTTAGTTGAAATTTTTTAGTATGATATTACTGATGTTTAGTACAAGATACTGAGAAAATAATACCTAGTATATTTTGCTAATAATAACGTCCCTCATGATCATGGTTGTATTTTGGTGTGACTAATCACAGAAAAATCCTCGTCACACTTAGAATAATTCTAGATGATTTAAGAAGAGATGAAATCAATTAGTGAATTGTTTATCTACTAAATAATCTATTACAATTCTTATGAGTTATTACGAAACAGATTCAGATAACTATGAAATCGAGGATGACAGTATAGAATATGATGCAGACTATGATTCTGAGGATTAATTCTAAACCCATGTGTTTTTTCTATTTTGGTTACTGCCATTCGTGAATATCACCGAATAGATTTCTTATTGTGTAAAAATTGAGTCTACGATTAATTGATGAATTTCAACATTTAATCTATAATCATTCCATGAATTTTTTATGTTTATTTAGATCAATTGTCTTATCTTTTTCTTAATATTGTTTCTACTTGTGGATCCCTGCTATGTGAAATAGGACTATTAAATAGATCTTAGGAATCTGTGATTTCATATGTAATCATTGTTTAAAGTAATTGACTTTGTAAAGTCAACACATCAGGAGTAAGCAAGAGTTAACCATTATAGTAATAATCCGTTTGTTGTTTTTGTATTCGTTTATGGCGATATCTCTATTTTATGCCGAATTTTTTGATGATTATATAGCAAAGGAAATAAAGCGTTGTCAATATAGAAAAAATACTTGAAAAATTGGTTATGGTTGCTTGTGATCTTAGCTCTGCCAGCCGTATTTGCATATGCTGAGACTAGTACTGTTGAATTGACAATAGTGGATAGTAATGAAGATCCAATAAACCCGTGGGGCATGTATGTTGAAATCTTTTCGGAAAATGATAGAAAAACTCCAATTCTGAAAATGGAGCAGCCAGTAAACCCAAGCCAGATATTATTAGAAAAAGGAAAGTATGTGATTAATGTTTACAGGCAGGATATGTTTGTTGGTTATCATATTTTAACAATTGATGATTCAACTGAAAAAATTAAAATACCTATTGGAAACATGGGAGGCACTCTTTTTATAATTTATTATGATGATAACAAGCCAATACAAGGAACTAAAGTTGAAATATTTTCCCATAAAGGAATAAAATGGGCAGAGGGTGTTACTGGACATGACGGAAGAACTGAAAGATTTTGGTTACAAGTTCCTAATAGTATTAATGAGTATTATTCTGCAAAAATATCCTTAAGTGAAGAAGTTTCATACACTGTTCCACAATTCCGTTTTGCCCAGGGACTTAATAATGAGATTATAAAGACCCCCTGGAAATCCATAGTAGATGATCTGATAAAGATACAACTTTATAAAAATATACGAGAGCCTATTTCAGGGTATGATGGAAAATTTACTATCGAATTATATAATAATAATAATGATAAGGTAATTCAATCAAAAGTAGATTCTCATGGTGAAGCAACGTTCTCAAATATGCCTGTTGGTTTTTACTTTTTACGTGTACTGGATTCCTCAAACTCTGAATCTAAAGTTTGGGCAATAAAAGAAATATTAATTCATAAAAATATGGATGAAATAAAAATCTTTGAATCAAACGACCAAAACATAGACTATGAGATTCATAGCATTAAAAATAAACCTGAAATTGAATCCCCTGATGAAACATGTAACTGTGTGGCATTCAGACTAGACAATGTACAAGATTACTATCTTATTGATGTACAAAAAGAATTGATCAATCTATTTCTTAGTAAGGATGTACCTCTTACCGTAGGAATTATAGGAAAAAATTTTGGAAGTGATACCGAACTAATTGATTTTCTAAAAACAACTATATCCAAAAATGATAAACTTATTGGAATTGGTAATCATGGTGGTATCTCTGACCTTACAACTATAAATAAAGATGAACAGCTTGAACTTATCAGAAATACTAACAACAATATATTTAATATGATTGATAAAAAACCTTCTGTTTTCATTCCACCTTTTGGACCCTATAATGCTGATACCATTTCTGCGTTAAATCAAGAAAATGTGTCATATATCAGCTCTGTTTCATCATTTGATGTTGCACCTTATCCTCTCAAAGATGAGTCTCTGTTTAGGTTTCCATCTACAGCCTCTACAGGATATATTGAGCAAGGAAGAGCATGGTATGGTATTCCTGCAAATCAAACAATGAATGATATTAAATTTAGCGTACGGGATTATGGATTTGCGGTGGTGTTACTTCATCCACATGAGTATGCAAAAAGAAGTGGATGGTTTTTTGAAAATCAACTTGATGTTACTCAGTATTTTGAACTTGATGAGTTAATAGATGAAGTAAAGAATTATGGGTTAAAGTTAGTTTTAATTGATGATATAAATACAGAGACACTGATTTTCTCTATCCCATCTATTCCAAATTGGTTTAAAACTACTACTTCATGGTGGGTAGAAGATAAAATCAATACTTCTGGCTATCTTAGATCAATTGAATATTTGATTGAGAAAAAAATTATACAAGTACCACAAATAGCTATTGATATACAAGATAATAATAAAAATACTCTTCTTGTGTTTAAAAACAATGCAAAATTATGGGTCCAAGACAAAATGTCTGACAAGAAATTCATTAATGAGATTGAGATTTTAATACAACAAGACATAGTACACCAATTTAAAAAATCAAGATAATCTTATTTTATAGTGATTTAAGAATAGTTTCTTTTCACATCTCTGTAAATCTTCTAAAATGATTACCTTTGGATAAAAAATACTGTTTGTAGATACTTGCAGTTGTCAATTTATAATGATGAGTTTAAATCAAAATGGCACACATTTTTTTAAGAGATAAATAATTTGAATTTAATTTATTTCATATGTTATAATAAACAAAACCATATTTGATTATTGAATAACTGTAAAATCATATCTTGAATTCTGAATTATTTTCACGTGTTGCAAAAATTGATGATTGTTAAAATAATCAGATGAAACCTTCTGGGGGTGTAGTCAAC
>JAOTUX010000191.1 GCA_029863665.1 Candidatus Nitrosopumilus sp. | reverse complement strand
GCACAATTAGCCGCAACAGCCCTAGGATTATCAAGTGTATGGATAGGGCATTTTAAAGAAAAAGAAGTTGCGTCAATTCTTAAAACAAAACTTCGACCAGTAACAATTCTTCCAATAGGGTATGCAAATGAAAAACCACAATCAAAGAAAAATTTGAAAATGAAAGATTTGTTTAAAAAAATCTAGTGAAATTAATTCATGTAGTTTTTAACACATTGGAGGGAATTAATATGCATGCAAATGAAATTATTTTTGAGTATGATTTTCTAATTGTTTATCAAGATTTAAAATAATTCTAAAAACAGAACGGAATATGTCTATATGAAATTTTGTATTTATTATCATGTTTTTAATTCAAGTTTGTCTGTTCATTATAACAAAACTATGTTGAATCATTATCTATGTAAATAGCTTTTAAGATGTCAGTTTTACTAACTACACCTCCCAATTTACCATTTATTCTGACACCAACACCATTAATTCTATTTTGCACCATTTCTTCACATGCTACAATAAGATCTTCCTCAAAATCAACAGATTCAAATGAATTAGTCATCACATCTTTTGCTGGTATTGTATTGCCAAAGCCAGAATCAGAAAGAAATCCCTTCCTTGTAAAAATTACAGAGATTGCTTGATCTGAATTATCTAATACAGAATCAGAATTACCTTGTTCCAATGCGATATGAAACAAATCGCGAAATGTCATTATTCCTTGAGGTTCATTATTTTCATTGTTTAAGAAAATTCTAGATATTTTTTCTTCAATCATTTTTGACACCACATTTCGAAGAGGGGTTTCAGAATTCATGGAGATGTATGAGATAGTCATCACATCTCCAACTGTATGTTTCCCAGCATATTTTTGAGCATAATATTGAGCAATGTCAGTTTTTGTAATAATACCAATAAGGCCATCATTGTTTGAAGTAATACCTAAAGAACCAATTTCTTTTTCAAGCATTATTTCGACACATTTCTCAACACTCATAGACTCATTAGCAGAAGTAAGCATCTTCATAATTTGTGAGACTGATATCTCGTCAAGATTCTTTTCTGAATCATCATCAAGTAAGAACAATCCAATATCTTTTTCAGTGATTATTCCTACAGGAGAACCTTCATCAGTCACAATTAATCTACTGATTTTATTTTTTAATAATTCTGAAATCACATGGCTCAGAGAAGACTTTTTATCAGTAGTGATTGGTTTTTGTGAAATAGAAATCAAATCAGACAAATCAGATCACCCAATTATTTAATAAGATATACCGGGATTTTGGATTTTTGCAGAATATGATTTGATACACTTCCAATCATATCTTTAGAAGCAGAACCAGAACCAGTGGTACTCATCACGATATGGTCAAACTTGCCAGTCTTTGCAGTATGTAATGTGATGTGACCAGGAGAGCCTCGTAATATTTTTGTAGAGAATTTAACATTCTTGTTTCCAGCATGTTTTGTTGCTTTTTTTAGAATAATTTTTGCATCATCTTGAAGCTGTTTATCAAATGCCTTTGTTCTAGGGCCACCTTCAATAACATGGGGAATTACATGGATTCCTGTTACGTGTCCATGAGTAAATCCTGCTAGAGTTAATGCTCTATCAAGAGCTTCAAAGGATTTTTTTGAACCATCTAATGGGACTAAAATTTTATTAAGATCCATACAAAAAACCTCAAATCTACTAATATTAAGAGTGAAGCTTATTTTCATAGAAGATAATAGCAAAGAATTATTTTTCAGCAAAAAAATTGATTACCAAACTTGGTATATTTAATCTGAATTTATAAGAAATTGCAGAGTGTTATTTATGAAGAATATGAAAAATCCATTTAGTAAGAAAAATAATTGTACTCAGTGTAAAGCAAAATTTTCAAATCATGAGGATTTAGTTGTGCATGTAAGACATGAACACCATAAGACAATTGTAAAATGCCAGAATTGTGGAAGGGAGTTTATTCATGAAAAAGACAGATTACATCATGCAAGAAAAGAACATGAAGAAGAATTAAGAAAAAGATCTAATCGAAATTCATATCCTGAAGAATATGATACTCAGAAAAGAGTAGACAAATTCAGAAGTAGATTTAGTGATAAACTTTAGATAGAAATTAAAAACAGATTCTATAATCCTTTCATGATTTAAGATACTCTCGTCTTATAAATATAAGATGCTTCTTTGATAGTGTCTTTTACATTGTGTATTGTTGCAGATTTTTTAGAAGATGCAACAGTTACTGTTATTTCATTCATCAAGTCTTTGATGGATAACATCATTTCTTTAGAAGCAGTACTTATTTCGTAAAGATCTTGACCATTTATGCTGCTCATTCCATCATCATCAAATGAATTAATTTTGTTTTTTGCAAATTTCATAATCTCAGAGGCTTCAAAAACTATTCCTGTTTCTTAGTTGACTCACCGTATTATCCATCTTTGTGGATGTTTCATTCATATTTTCTGAAATCAGACGAAAGTTTTCTATGTTCTTTACCATTTCTGATGTGTTAAGACCTTTTATAATCTCATTAACTACTTTTACGGTATCTTTAACCTTGTTTAATGATTCCAATACTCCTGAATTGCTAATCTGACGCATTATATCTGCAGCGTCAGAAGCAGTCTCTTTGATTTCACGTATCTTGCTAGTTTTTCTTTTTTCCATATTATATCATCTCAATTTCTAATATCTAAGAAGAATTTAGAATTGGTTTTATTGTAACTTGAATCAAATGAAGAGATCTTATTTTTTTGATGCATTTGTATAAGAGAAATAAATCCAACAGCTGCAAATATTGAATTTAGTATCCCAAATTCAATACTATTTTCAAGGAAATCATTAGTAGCCAACAAAACATTCAAACTCGCCAATGAGAGAAAAATGATTGGAAAATATCTGCCAACTTTTGTTATAATTTCCAAAGAGTAGATCAATAGGGTAACTTCTGTGAAATCAGAAGTGTCAATTGTCTGTTGTAGGGAATTTTTTCTTATTTTCTTCTCATCAGCGTAGTTTGTCATTATGCACTTACCTTGTTTTTGATGTCTTTCATCACTTTTCCAGTTACATGACCAGCTTCATTTCTAACTGTATCAATACTATCTTTTACTACCTTGGTTGTGTTTGGTGACACTTGTCCAACATCAGTTGTAATTTCTTTGACATTCGCTATGGATTCTTCAGCAGATTTCAAAGTATTTTCTACAGCACTAGCAGTTTCATTTACTATGCCATTATTTTTGAGATCTTGTGTTGTTTCATTAATTTCCTTTACAGTGTCGCGAATAGCGAATGAACCTTCACGTATTGCTAAGGCAATTTCTGGAATTGC
>JAOTUX010000190.1 GCA_029863665.1 Candidatus Nitrosopumilus sp. | reverse complement strand
TATTTCATCAAGATTCAAAAAATAAAACATTCATCTATGAACCCATCATTCCAACCATTTTTGGCATCTCACGATATGCCTTGTTTACAAAGACGTCATTATCTGCAGTAATCATTACATATTCCATTGGATTCTCAGGAGGAGGTGAAACAATGATTTTTTGTCCCACTTTAATTTTCCCAATATCAAGCGTGTCCCCTGCTCCAAAATTTACATGAACGTTAGTTAATTCTTGAGAGCCAGTATTTTGAATTGTAACTCTTCCCATTACAAACAGACTTTGTTTATCCAGAATTGGGTCTACAAATATGTCATATTCTTGTGTAGATACAGATAATTTCAAAATATCAGCTCCAAAAATTATTCCCATAATTCCAATTGCGCCAATTCCTACAGCAAGAATTACAGTATACTGTTTCACAAATGGTACGTTGTTTTTCTAATAATTAAGATTGTTCAGATGTTATAGAATTTAGTTTATTTCAGAATCAATTGTTCCGCCTTGTCCATAGACTACAGGTAGAGTATAACTGCTAAGCATTTTGATCTTTCTGATTTGAGCGACCTTCATCTCCATTTCATCAGGATTTTCAGCAGATATCTTTACAAATACATCATATTTCCCCAAAACCCCGTTAACTTCAGTTACTCCTGAAATTGATCCGACTTCAGATATCACCTCTGTTTCTGAGCCAGGGCTACAATTCAATAACATGTAAGACAACATGAATTTCTCAGAAATAGCGGGTAATATTAATTGAATAATATCACACAATTAGGACAGATAAAAGAGGTAATAAAATTTGGGATTCATTATCTTACTTCAACACCATTCCAAAAAGCAACCATTCCCTTTATCTTCATGGCAGCATCATTTGGTTCTACATAATACCAAGCACAATCCTTGTTTGTTTTCTCATCAACTGTAACAGAATAATAGTTTGCCATTCCCTTCCAACCACAAAAGCTAGTTTGGTCCGTCTTTTGAAAATATTCTATTTTTATAGAATCAATTGGAAAATAATGATTTCCCTCAACTACAACTGTATTATCACTCTCAGCAATTACAGTTCCATTCCAGATTGCTTGCATGAAAATCATTTCAACATCGGCTATTTAAAAAAATCCCCAATTAGTTGTAGCATTTTTTATTTTATTAAAATTAAAAATTCATTGAACTAGTAAGATTGTACTTATTCGCCTTTCATCTCGGCTCTGCTTCTAAATTCAGGGGTGATTCCAAGGGATTCATAGTTGCCTGAAGAGCATGTAAAGCACATAGAGTCTTTTGGAATACCAACTGCATCTGCAAGGTTTTCAGCATCATTATATCCTAAAAAGTCCGCACCAATACTTTGTCTCACCATTTCTGTAATTTCAGCTTGAGTCATGTCTTTTCCATCAGAAAATGTTGCAAGTTCTTCTTGAGATGGAAAATCGATTCCAGCATAGCATGGAAATTTTATTGGAGGGTAAGTAATTAACATGCTAATTTTTTTAGCACCTGCTCGTCTGAGAGCTTTTATAATTGCCTTGGAACTTGTACCTCTAACCAGACTATCATCTATTACAACAACATGTTTATCATCAATAATCTCCTTGATTGGAATAATCCATCGATTAATCTCAATTCTGTCACTCTGATGAGGCTCAATGAAACTTCTTAATGGGCCTTTCTTACTGTATCTATCTTTAAGCAATCCTTCATCAAAGGACACTCCTAATTCTCGGGCATATCCTAAAGCAGCAGGTCGTGCAGAGTCTGGAACAGGTATCACCAAATCAGCATCGTCTATAGGGAATTTCTTTGCCAAAAATCTTCCAATATTTTTTCTTGCAACATAGATGTTTGTTCCTTCCATGTTACTTGACGGGTGAGCAAAGTAAGTAAATTCAAAAGAACAGTGAGCACGTGTAGGATCATCAGAAAAGCGTTCAGTTTCCAACCCATTTTTACTTAATCTAATAAGTTCTCCAGGATTCACATTTCGTTGTAGTTTGGCACCTACAGCAGAAACTGCAGAGGATTCAGATGCAACAATGTATGTATCATCTGTTTCTTTATGCCCTAAGACCATTGGACGAAATCCTTTTGGATCACGTGCAGCATAAACAGAATTATCATCAGAAATAAAAGTAAAGCAGTAAGACCCAATCATTTCGTTTTTAAGAATAGACAATGCTTTTCCCATCTTCCCATTCTCAGAGATTAATGTAACTAGTCTTTGTGCTGCAACAAGGGTATCGCTAGCATTTTGAGGGGTAAACGAACATCCTCCAACAAGATTAGATAATTCTTGAACATTAGCGATGGTTCCATTATGTGCAATACAAAGATCCTTTACTTTGAGGGGTTGAGCATTTTCTAGAGAGCTTTTTCCCATTGTAGAATAACGTACATGTCCAATTACAGCAGGAGATGCGTATTCTTTTGTGATTGTTTTAAATTCTGATGACGCAGAGGATACCAACCCAATTTTCTTCAATGGGGCCTTGTTTGGAATGGCAAGTCCCCATGCTTCTTGCCCTCTATGCTGAAGTGCCCTTAGAGCATCAATTACCATAGGAACGACATTAGTTCCACTCAGACTATAAATTCCAACAACACCACAGTTTTCCTTAACCAAAACTGATTTCACCCCCTAATCGTATCCATATTTTAAACCGTAAATCAGACACTGAAAAGTCAGTCATCAATACAATTGGTGTGATTTCTAATAATAAAAACGCTAATCAGGTCAAGCGATCAGGCTTCAGTCATACAATGAACGCACATCTTCTTGTTCTGTATAGCAAACCATGCAAAGCTGTGAATATAGCCTTCCTTACAATCTTTCAAGAATATTCATCAGGAGTAACAGCATTTGAATCATTAAAGCTAAAAGTGATATCGATCATGATGAAGAATTGTAGCGATCATTCTTTAACTAAGAAATTCATAAGCATGCTTAAGTTTCATAATGCAGTATAGGTAACGAACACGTTCACCTCTACCCCCTGAGTAAAAAATTCTAAAGGAAATCAAACGGGATTTTGCATGGGCTTGTTCTTTTTTATGTATTTTTCCAGATAAATCAAATATTAAGATCTTGCAAAATCAAATTATTCCCTCTAATGTAATTTATCGCCACACTGAAAATTATTGTCAGGATTTGCCATCTTCATCTGCCACAACTCTTCCATTGTAAAGCCAGCTTTTTTCATAGCACAGTTTAGACAATATCGTTCTTCTGGAAACTCCGGATTTTCAATATAGTTTTCCTCCCCCCAACACACATACTAAACAATCAATTCCCGAACAAGTGAATTGTTCTAAATGGTTCTCACAATTACAAGTCATTACTATGTTTATTTTTCAATCAATTTAATATTTTTGTGTTGAACTATCCAAT
>JAOTUX010000189.1 GCA_029863665.1 Candidatus Nitrosopumilus sp. | reverse complement strand
TTGTGAGGTTTTGCTTTAAGAAGCCAAGCAAGTGCAAATACAAATACTGCTCCTAGTACTACATATTCTCCAGCTACTTTGAAGAATGCTAGAATGATTCCAGGTATGGTTTGTCCAAATAAAACTGCCATAAAATTTGAAAACGAGATGACTGCTAATGCTGTGAAAATGTATGTCTTCCAATCAAATATTTTCTGAAAACCTTGCATTACCTAATTTTCTGTACGGTCTTTTTTCTTTTAACTATTTCCTATGATTTGCAGAAAATACTAATCCGGATCTTCGTAATTCTCTTTCTTTTCACCACTGGAGGTAACTCCTTCCATTGGCTTCATCTTCTCTTCAAGTACACTCATTCTTGCTTTGTATCCCTCTGCATATTCTAATTCATCTGGAACTAGGGTTGCTGGATGGATAAATCCTTGACTTCTTATTGCAATTGCCTTTTTGGTTGCATTCTCTCTTATGTAATCCCAGTCTGGGGTTGAGAATCCATCAAATGGTCCTGTGAACTTTCCATTGTGCATGCTGAATACTAGTGACTCTACAATTGGAATACAGAAATTAATTGTTGCAGCAGAGTTTAGTTTTACAGGCATTAATGGCATGTTGTGACTTCCTCTTGTGTTTCCTGCAACATAGTGTGGATTGTTAAAGACACTTCCTACCTCTTCTGTAGCTGGGAACATCTTTTGTGTTCTTACAACGCAAATTGGATCATCTTTTCCTACGTATGTTCCTGCAATGTTGTGCAATCTGTCAGTTGATGCTGCAAGGATTGGCTCACCATCTTTTGTTGTAACTGAATCTACAACGTATCTTCCTGGATACATTAGTGCAGCCTCTACTGTTGGTTTATCTTGCCATAATTCCAATTCTGCAATCTGTGCTTTTTCTACATCCATGATGTTCATTTTCACACCGCCTGCAAGATTCTTGTTTACGATTAGTCCTGTATTGCTTAGTGCATCTACAAACATTCTATAGATTGGATAGTTAAATGCGCCTGGTTCTGTCTTGTCTGCTGCAAATACTGTAAATGCCTCATTTGGTCGTTCTTCAAATTCCATCTCTGCAACTCCTGGTCCCATACCTTTGACGTTTCCTGAAAAGGAATCCTTTAGCAAATCTTGTCCTGCACCATACAGGCCTTCTTCTTTTGCAACCTTGGTTCCTGCCATGAATGCATCCCATGCCATCTTGTGAATTTGTTCATTATCTACCCCATGTGTGTGGGACATTACAATGTGAACATCATCTCCACAGTACCCAATGTAGTGATCAATTAGTAAATGTGATGAAGCTTTAACGGTATCTCTAACTGCTTGAATTAGTCCGTCACTTGGTCTGGTATGACCTCCAATTCCGCCGACATCGGCTTTGATAACTGAAACTGTAATTTTCATAATCTGTGATTTTTACTACTTTGATTTATGTTCTTTCAGTAATTCCCTGATCTGTAATTTATTGAAAAAACTCTGATTTTTTTTCAAAAATTCATAACAGTAATAAATGCCCTCAGACACGTTTTTGATATGGCAGATAAACCACACTTGAACCTGATTGTTACAGGTCATATTGATAATGGAAAATCAACAACTATGGGTCATTTCTTGATGGATCTTGGTGTTGTAGATGAAAGAACAATTGCATCTCATGCAACCGAATCCGAGAAGACCGGAAAAGGTGATACTTTCAAGTATGCATGGGTTATGGATAATATTAAAGACGAAAGAGAGAGAGGAATTACAATAGATCTTGCTTTCCAAAAATTTGAGTCTCCAAAGTATTTCTTTACTTTGATTGACGCCCCAGGTCACAGGGACTTTATTAAAAACATGATTACTGGTGCTTCTGAAGCAGATGCCGCAATCTTAGTACTTTCTGCAAAAGAAGGTGAAACTGATACTGCAATTGCTGCAGGTGGTCAAGCCAGGGAACATGCATTTTTGCTAAAAACACTTGGTGTAAGTCAAATTATTGTTGCAATCAACAAAATGGATGACAGTAATTATTCTGAAGATGCATTCAAAGCAGCCAAAGAGAAAGGTGAAAAATTAGTAAGATCTGTTGGTTATAAATTAGAAAATGTACCATTCATTCCAGTTTCTGGATGGAAAGGTGATAATCTAGTTAAAAAATCTGAAAATATGCCGTGGTATACTGGTAAAACGTTACTTGAAGCATTTGATGACTTTACAGTAGCTGAAAAACCAATCGGTAAACCACTGCGTGTTCCAATTCAAGATGTCTATACCATTACTGGTGTTGGTACTGTACCTGTGGGTAGAGTTGAAACAGGAGTCATGAAAGCAGGCGATAAAATCGTTGTAATGCCTTCTGGTGCCCCTGGTGAAATCAAATCTATTGAGACACATCATACTGAAATGCCATCTGCAGAAGCAGGCGATAATATTGGCTTTAACCTGAGAGGTGTTGAGAAGAAAGATATCAAGAGAGGTGATGTTCTTGGTACTCCTGATGCCCCTCCAACTGTTGCAAAAGAATTCAAAGCACAAATTATAGTTATTCACCACCCAACAGCAATTGCCCCTGGCTATACTCCAGTTATGCATGCACATACTGCCCAGGTTGCAGCAACTGTTACTGAATTCCTTCAAAAGATTAACCCTGCAACTGGTGCTGTTGAAGAGGAAAATCCAAAATTCCTCAAAGTCGGTGATTCTGCAATTGTTAAGATTAGACCGGTAAGGCCAACATGTATTGAAACCTTCAAAGATTTCCCTGAAATGGGTAGATTTGCCCTTAGAGATATGGGTGCAACTATTGCAGCAGGAATCGTTAAGGAAGTTACCGAAGAGTACAAACCATAGGCGGATTATATGACACAAACCGCCCGTGTTAAACTCACTTCCACCAGTCTACCAAAATTAGATGGTGTTTGTGGGGAGATCATGGGAATTGGTAAAAAAACTGGAGTAAAAGTAAAAGGTCCAACTCCACTTCCTGTAAAAAAATTACATGTTGCTACCAGAAAATCACCTTGTGGCAGTGGCACTGAAACGTACGAGAAATGGGAAATGAAAATGCATCGACGAATAATCAACATCAATGCTGACGATAAGGCAATCCGACAATTAATGAGACTCAAAATCCCTGATGATGTCTACATTGAATTGTCTTTGACATAACCTGTTATCCTTAAATTATGGAAATTTTGATGGTAGGTATGGTTGAAGATAATATCGATGAAATTGAAAACACTCTTGTTGAAACATTTGATGTAAACTATTCTTGCTTGAGATGTGGTACTGTTGTCTCTAATACTGAACTTTCTCGCTTACCTGAAATCAAGTGCATTTGTGGTTTCAAAGTATTTACCAAAGTAAGACCCCCTGTAGTTAAAACAATAAAAGCAATTTAGACTATCTGTCTTTTTTG
>JAOTUX010000188.1 GCA_029863665.1 Candidatus Nitrosopumilus sp. | reverse complement strand
GAAAGCAGAAGTATACATGGGATACAAAGATACAATTCGTCAAAAGCTTAATGTGTTTAGGATGAATTTGCTTGGTTCAAAAGTTCATCCTGTAAAATCAGGTTCAAAAACTCTAAAAGATGCAATCAATGAGGCAATTAGAGATTGGATTACAAATGTAGAGACAACGTATTATCTGCTAGGTTCTGCAGTTGGACCACATCCTTATCCAGTAATGGTTAGAGATTTTCAAAGTGTCATTGGAAATGAGATTAAATCACAGATGAAAAAAATTAACAACAAAGCCCCAGATAGTGTCATAGCATGTGTTGGAGGAGGATCAAATGCAATTGGAACTTTTTATCCTCTTGTAGATACAAGTGCAGAGATAATTGGAGTAGAGGCTGCAGGTCAAGGATTGAAATCAAAATTGCATTCAGCGACATTATCAGCTGGCACTAAAGGAGTTTTACACGGAATGATGACCTATTTACTTCAAGATGAAGAAGGGCAAATTACAGAAACTCATAGTATTTCAGCAGGACTTGATTATCCCGGAGTAGGTCCTGAGCATTCATATTTTAAAGATGAAAAACAAGTAAAATACCACTCAGCTACAGATGTAGAGGTAATTGATGCATTCTTGTTATTGACTAGAACCGAGGGAATTATTCCCGCTCTAGAATCAGCACATGCAATTGCAGAAGCAGTCAAAGTAGCAAGAAAAGGAAAGCAATCCGAATCAATAGTGGTGACACTTTCTGGAAGAGGAGACAAAGATGTTGAAGAAGTACAAAACTATTTGAATAAAAATGTCAAAAATTAGAGAAAAATTCATTGAGCTTGAGGCCAAAAATCAAAAGGCCTTGATATCATACATCATGGTAGGATTTCCTGATGAAGAATCCACCATGACCACAGTTAGAGGGTTGTTAAAAGGAGGAGTAGATATTATCGAAGTAGGTTTTCCATTTTCAGATCCTTTGGCAGATGGACCTGTGATTCAAAATGCAAGTACAGTTTCACTTGAAAAAGGTACCAAGATTAACAAATTCTTTAACATTATAAAAAAAATAAGAAAAGAAACAGACATTCCTCTAGTATTAATGACATATACCAACATCTTGTATCATAAAGGGTATGCAAAATTTATCTCAGATGCCAAAAAAGTAGGGATAGATGGTTTTATTCTTCCAGATATGTCCATCGAGGAATCTGATGAATATTTACGTGCAGCTAAAAACAATGCAGATACAATATTTTTAATATCTCCCAACACCAATAAAGCAAGAATAGAAAAAATTGCAAAAGTATCCTCAGGGTTTTTGTATCTTGTTGCAGTTTATGGTACAACGGGAATCAAAACAGGAGTTAAAAAATACACAGTAAATGCGATTAAAGATATTAAAAAACAAACCAAAGGTAGAATTCCTGTAGCAGTAGGATTTGGAGTTTCAACTCCTGAAGATGTAAAAAAATACATCAACGCAGGTGCAGATGCAGTGATTGTTGGGAGTGCATATTTGAAATTAATTGAAAAAACTAACAAAAATCAATTAGAATCAAAAATTACTACATTTACAAAGAGTCTCAAAAAACAAACCATTCTTTGACACATTAAAAACCGTCAGAAAATGGTGGTATAGTACATAACCAGTGATTGAGGGGAAACTCTATTTTGGTTATTACCACCATCTGAGGTTCTCACAATAGTATACACAAAGTAAAATAAAAAAATCTCGCTAAAAATATCTAAAAAGCGTTAAAAAAATAACTTGTTTTTTTACAATTGTAAAGATCATAAGAATTTGGAGAATAATCTAGCAGAGTCAAGAAATATTAGAAACACCTGATAAAAAAAATAAAGAAAATGAAAGAAGACGCATGTGATCTATGTAATGGTTCAGGCATATTCCTGTCAAATCCATGCGTATTTTGTAACGGCACAGGGGAGTGGAATCGAGCAGCACAAGGATATATCAAAAATCATATTTGTCAATGTATCATATTAGATCGAAAATTTTGTCCCGTATGTCACAAACGCTGTCACCATGATACCAGTTTAAATCCAAAACAAAAGATAGACCCAGGACATGGAGGCATGTCCTCTCATGAATCATATAAAGAAGTAGACATAGTTGTGGTGTAAAAAAATATTCATAACAATAAAAATACATGTTGAAAAATATTAAAATTAGTTCTTCAAAGTAAGATAATAAGATAGTAGAACTATTGTATAATTGTCCAAAAATTTGATTGTGTATTAGTTATGATCGACAAAACATACAAAAACCGGATATTCGTTTCATTAATGTGCAGACGAAGTTTATTTTTGTCACAGGCGGTGTCATGTCAGGTCTTGGAAAAGGCGTAACAACATCCTCAATTGCAAAGTTATTACAATTATCAAATCAAAGAGTATCTTGTATCAAAATAGATCCTTATCTAAACTATGATGCAGGAACAATGAATCCTGTTGCCCATGGAGAGGTCTTTGTAACAGAAGATGGCGGAGAGTGCGATATGGATATTGGAAATTACGAAAGATTCCTAAATCAAAATATTCCAAAGAGTCACAACATTACTACTGCACAAGTCTACTCTTCAGTAATAGAAGCAGAAAGAAAAGGAGAATACTTGGGAGCATGTGTTCAAATCATCCCACATGTAACTGATGAGATAAAAAATAGAATAAGTAAAATTGCAGAAGATGAAAAACTAGACTTTTTGATTGTAGAATGTGGTGGAACGGTAGGAGATATTGAATCATTACCATTTCTTGAAGCACTCAGACAAATGAGAGTTGAAAAAGGACCACAAGAAGTAATCTTTGTACACGTAACACTAGCTCCTGCACTAGATGTGGTAGGAGAACAAAAAACCAAACCAACACAGCATAGCGTTCAAGAATTAAGGAGAATAGGTATTCAGCCAGACTTTTTGGCAGTAAGGTGTACGTTACCATTAGAAGAGAAAACAAAAAAGAAAATTGCAATGTTTACAAATGTAACAACAAAAGAGGTTCTTTCGTGCCATGATGCAAAATCAATTTTTGAGATACCTCAGATACTTTATGATCAAGGCATCATGGATTCAATTTTTACAAAGTTTGGAAAAGTTGGCATGGTAAATGCTTCTGCAAATTGGGATAAATGGAATAAGATTGCAGAGAATATGATTAATCACGAAGATCAAAAAGTAAAGATTGCCATGGTTGGAAAATATGTTACACTGACAGATAGTTATGTTAGTGTGAATCATGCACTAAAACACGCAGGTGCACAATTAGGCAAATCAATAAACATTGATTGGATAGATTCTGAATCAATAAAAGACTATAGCATATTATCAAATTATGACGGGATTTTAGTCCCAGGAGGGTTTGGTACAAGGGGTTCAGAAGGAATAATTCAAACTGCAAATTATGCACGTGAAAAAAATATACCTT
>JAOTUX010000005.1 GCA_029863665.1 Candidatus Nitrosopumilus sp. | reverse complement strand
TACAGTATGAAGAGTAAATATGAAACTATTTTGTTTATTCTCAGACAAAAACACCAATTTAGGATCTAATCTTTGATTTTATCTAGATTGACATTATTTTTTTGTGATTTTGTTTTTCAATTAAGAATGATGTTTTAATGATCAATGAAAGTTCAATTATTGAATTAAAGTCCGTTTTATCGACGGATTTCATGTTTGAAGTTGACATGATTTTATCTGCTTCATAGGCGTAAAAAGAAGGAATTTACGGTTTTAGTTAATTAAAGTGACCTGCTGAAACTGAGCTTGGTTCATCCCCTGCAGCATAGTCTGTTTTAATACCAAAGATGATGACGCTATTGCCTAGAAATATTGAGACGTTATCCGAGAAGTGTTTAGAATAATCTTGTATGGGATTATGAGATTGTACTTTAACATGGTGTATGCAATGCGTACCTGGTGATTATATCAAAGATATACGTAGTTAAAGTATGCAAGTATTACAATCCAAACACGAAATAGAAGAAGACGTAAAAAATGAGGCTCTTCTCTCAGTTGTCGCAGACAAATATTGCAGATTTATTCTTGAAGCCATTATGGATATGCCAAAATCAACAATAGAGATAGCCAGTGAAAAAAAGATTCCTCTCAGTACAGTATACAGGAGAATCCAGATTCTTCATGATGCCAAACTGGTTCGCACGTCTGGCACGATTACAGATGAGGGAAAGCGACTCTTTTTGTACAAAAGCAAGATCAAAGGCATCAAAAGTAAATTTGAAAGCGGTAAGATAGAAATTGAGTTGATTCTCAATTAGTCCCTTTCTAGTAATCCATAGGTATCTTTCATAATCTCCATTAGGATTAGGAAATGAGAAAACGCATTAGATCTTAAGACCGGAAACGTAAGATTCGGGTGACAGTTCCAATACATATATTATTTTGTAAATTTAGTATTTAGATCTCACTGATGATTCATACGTTTGTTTTATAGATCAATAATCAATTTTTATACTGTTGAATCAGCCATTTTGGAAATGTTACAGATGTGATTTGAGTTTCAAGGAACAAAATATTGCAAATCTACATGAATCCATATCTGAGCATCCTATACGACAAATTAAGTAAATTTTACTAGAAGTTAATCAACAAAGATGAATAATTAATTCATTCAAGAATTTGCATTGCAGTAATTGCAAAAACCGATTTTTTGTAAAAATCACTAATTTGTGACTAATTTTGAGGTTGTTTACCTATCATCTCGTAACAGTTAACTTTGTGTTTAATGGCATGTTCGTTGCGGGAGTCGCCCAGCCTGGTCAAAGGCGTAGGGCTTAGGACCCTATATCTCAGGATTTCGTGGGTTCAAATCCCACCTCCCGCACTACATATAGGGTGGAAATACTTAATATTTCGACATGTATAGTAATATCGTTCCCTAATGATTCCAAAAGAGATTCAAGAAAACATCAACAACAAATCAGTCAAGAATTTCCTAAAGGGATTTCATTCTGATTCCACAAAAGAGTCATACTGCAAAAAGCTTGTACAGTTTTTAGAGTTTCATCAAAACATAACAGCTGACAAGTTACTTTTACAAGCAAAAAAGAATCCAAAAACTATCCAGCATATGATTATTGATTATGTGGAGGAAAGAAAATCCAAAGTAAGTGGTTCTACTTTACAGCAGACAAGGGCTGCACTAAAGCATTTTTTTGAGATGAATGACATTGAAGACGGGATAAACTGGTCAAAGATATCCAAAATTATTCCTCATGCAAAAAAGACAGGCAATGACAGGTCACCTACAATTGAGGAGATTAGAACCATGCTAGAATTAGCTGACACCAGAACAAAATGTGTAATATTGATGTGCAGCAGCTCAGGAATCAGAGTTGGAGCATTTGATGAAATGACTTGGGGAGATATATCTCCAATTTATCAAAAACATGATGATGGAGAAAAAACCATACTAGCTGCCAAGCTTACAGTTTACAAGGGAGAACGAGAAGAATACACCACATTTGTTACACCTGAATGCTATGCTATACTTGAACAGTACAAAAAATCAAGGGAATCGATTGGTGAAAAAATCACTTTACGATCCCCTCTTATCAGAGATTCTTGGGACAATAACACGTATCGCAAAGACAAGAGAAAAGAGCCCAAAATGGCAAAATCACTTGCATCTAAAACCATAGCCAACATGATGGGTGAATTCCTAAAGAAAATCAACCTGAGAGAAGCTGATTCTGGCACATATGAATTCAAGCAGATTCACGGGTTTCGCAAGTTCTTCAAGACTAACGCAGAGCGTGCCTGCAAGACTATCGATGTTGAAAAATTGATGGGCCATGCAGAAAACTATTACAAGCCTTCTTTGGACTATCTCTTGACAGAGTACATCAAAGTCATTCCATACTTGACAATATCTGAAACAGTTGAACTCAAAGACAAGATAAAGCAGCAGATGGTCATTAGTGACAAAAAAGTAGGCGATATTGAACGGGATAATGTATCTTTACAAGACAGGCTAAACAAGCTTGAGAGCAGTTACGGTTCCCTCAAAGAGATATTAGAAGATGTCTTGCTTGCAAGAACAAAATCAAAATGATTTATTTCAGTTGGATTATTCTATGAGATCAATCAGAGCAGACATCACTAGTCTATTACGTTCAAGAATTGTTTAGATCAATACTTGATGTATCCGTGATTCAATTGTTAAAAGAAAAGAAGATCAAAAAATCTGATTTTATAATTACAGAAAATTATCGTACTAGACTGGGAGAAGATGTTGCTAAATTACTAATTGAAAAGATAAATTCTAATTTCAATGATAGATACAATTACACGAATAGTAAGAATTATTCTTATCAGATTATTCTACAAGATAATTTACAACAGTTAGCAAATTTCATCGTGGATAAGAAAAAAGAATTTAGATTTATTATTCCCAAGATGAAATTAAGTAGAAATGATAATGCAGTATTGAGAGAAAAGATTTTGAAAATGACTCCAGATGAAAGAAAACAATTTGGAATAAACAAATCTACGTTGTGGCATATTAAGAAGAATTTATCCGAAGGAAAAAATCCTAAAATTTATGAGAAAATCCTTTTGAAAATTTAATGTCGCATTATGTTTGAATATGCTTAGTTTTTATCAAATTTATGATTTAGAATGACACAACATGGATTTTTTACGTTAAAATAGTGAAATAAGAATGAAATTTAATTCTCAAATATAGAAAATAATGAATAATTCAAAGATAATCACAATAAGATAAAAAGAATGGATTGATTCTGAGAAAATAATGAGTACATGTACATATCAAAGAAATTACATCGATTTTAAAACCAAAAAAGGGGAATTATTTCAATGTCAAGAATCTCTGTGGAAATACGGTAGATGTAAATTTCATTCTAAAAAATATCTCAAAGATAAAACAAGAAAAGACTTACAAAAAGAACAACAAGTTTACAATCTACAAAAAGTCCGCACATGGTCTGGGCCACATCATGGGAATCAATGAGAAAAAGATCTGGGAGAACATTCTAAGGTTTTACTACAATCCAAAAACCAAGAATGCAATACTTGCAACTTATGAGAACGACTTTTCGATATCCAAGATCGGAATTAGCGCACACAACATTTTGCAGAGATTCCGGGAACTCAACAGAGATGCAGATTCCTACCAAGACATGATAAAGCCTTTCAACTTTGCCACAATAGGCACAGGATACAGGAAAAACAAAGAAAAACAGCCAATTATTCCGTTTCTTTCAAACGCTGATGGTGCCGACAGGCAGACGTGCCATACAAACCGTTTACCGATTACAAGACAGGCACAATGTATGATGGAAGTGGAGAACTTGACACACAATTCTACTGGAAGCCGCTTTCTGAATTGATTGACGACTATGTGAATCACCCAGAGTCAAAGTTTGAAGGAGACACGGGAGAACTCAAAAGAAGACATCTCTTGATTGACAAGGATTCTATCACATATGTTGGAAAGGAGGCAAATGAACTAGACAGAGCAGAAATCACTGGAATACTGGAAGGTGACGAGACACGATATTTTGACTACAAGAAGATACTGCTGGGATTAAGTCCGTCCAAGGACTGCGACAAACTGGAAATCACAAAACGCCATTTGATAACCCTTCAAAAGAAATGCAGAAACAAAGAACCTTTGAAGATAACGCAAACCATGAGAGAAAAGATACAGAAGTATGTGTTATCAAATATGCATGATTAAGAATTCGATGTAAAAATAAATCTGGTTTGAAACTGCTTACATGTTTTTTGTGATTTGGATTCTTCCAATAATTGCAGAGAAGACCATCTCTAAGGAATCGTATTTTATTTGAATATTGTTTGGAGATTCAATTGGATTCATTTGATAGTGCACTAAAGTTAGTTCATTATGGTGAGATGCATTTTTTAAAACATAGGCGTCTTGGTTTTGAATTTTTGGAAAGAAGAGCGCCCCATAATTTGAGTCTAAATTAACTAAATATGACAGCATTTTGTTGATTCCAGTTGCTTTTTCGGATTCTTTGCTGTAATTTTTAGCATCAAAAATACCGATGAGAATATCATCACAAAAAACTGAGAAGTCAGGGGTGTGTTTTAGGATCCAAGCTTCTTTGTTGTCTGTTTGGAATTGTTTTTCATAATTCATTCTGATGACATGTCCGTCAAAAACAAACTCAAAAAATGTAGGATCGTTTTTTACTTTACCAAGTGTTAATGTTACATCCAAATGTTTTTTAAATTTACAAAAGTCCAAGAGTTCTAAAAATATCCAAGCCTCATAAACTGTATCTAGATCAGACAAGGAGTCAATGTGAAATCTTGTGGGATTTCCAGTGAGAAATTCCATACTGAGTTCCTTTATTTTTCGAATCCACTCTAATAGTTCCAAATATGTTTTGTTTCTAATGTCTCCATGTTTTGCTCTGAATTTCACATATTCCATCAGTTGGGATATTTCATTGTCTTTTGGCAATAATTTTGAAAACTGCTTGCTGGACTGAATTATTGCTTGGTATGGAAAATTTCGTATTAGTTGATTAGTGCTGGATTCAACATTTTGGAGAATTTGAATTTCATCAGAATGAAGAGGTTCAGAAAATGCAGTGTTAATTATTTTGGTAGATTCTTTGTTTAACCAATTTAAAGACAAGAATAATAAAATATTCTCAGGAGTAGAGAAATCCCGTGACCATGTTGTCATTTCAAAATTTAGTGGAAATTTATCCTTAGATCTAAACAGGGTTTCTTTCCAGTTTATTTTTCCACGGATTATTTTTCCTGTATAGTCAATTGAGGGATGATCAACTTGCATCTGACGAATAATTTTTGAATAAATTCTTGCAAATTCTTCATACAGTCCATGAAATCGAATAAAATCAGTCATCCTGTCAGGCATAGAATTTGATTCGGTACCTGATTTTAGAACAAAATAGTCATTTAGCGAGTTTCTGTGAATTTTTAGAAGATATGCCAATCTTTCATACATGTATTTCCATTCTTCTTTAGGAGCAAGTATGAATCTGACAAACTGATGCCACTTTTCACCAGAATGCTTTACTTTTTGAAATGCGTCATCAAGATACCTGTATTCTGATTGTAAAATAAATTCAGGTCTAATCAGTATCTTTTCATCAATTTCCTTCTCATACTTTAATTGAAGAATTTCATTGGCTAATTCTTGTCTATTCATTTCAAATCAAAATGGATGACTTGATCAAGTCCTGTAGTGATGTCTTGAATAATTCTTCTTTCAGAGTATATTTTGGTTCGAATTTGTTTCGTAAATCACTCCAGGAATCTGGTTTGAGTTGATTTTTTGTAAATTGATCCGATAATTGTTTTTTGTGACCGCCGCTTAATCCCATGAAGTCAAGCAGGTGTGTGAAATCATCCTTGTATTTTCCCTTGTTTGGTTGGTTGTTGTAAACGTCTTCAAAGAATTCAATCGGTTTGCCATAAAAAACTTCAATAATTGTTTCTAGTGTTGTGGGAGAAACGGTTTCTAGTTGAGGGATAAGATTTGTTCTCAAACCAAAATCCAATACTTTGTCATAATTTATGCGCATCAATGACGCAACCAACATAGTTTGATACATGGATTTTAAAATGGCAGTCCCCAATGGTTTTGAAAAACGAATAAAATCTAACACCGCATATGCTTTCTCTACCATCAAGGTAAATTCTTTATTTGATTTTTCTCGGTCAATAATTTTTTTGTCATATGCGTGATCAAGAATGACAAGTGACGAATAATCATCTTCTGGAAGTTGGCCTATTGCATTTTTTAGCGCATAATAAATTTCAGACTCTCTTTCTGTACGTAAGGGGGAATTCATCTCAATGTAAGCGAATCTTCGTTTTAATGCATCCGAGAGATGAAATAGATAATGCTTGTCTGCAGTGTTTAGAGTGCATATGATTCTGTAATCTTGAGGAATAATCATCTCAGTGTATCCTATTTTGTTAGTTGCAGGAACCTTGAGTTTTCTACTTTCTAAGGATGTAAACAGTTGTCCAAATGCCTTATCGATGTCGGCTCTGTTGAATTCATCAATTACTAACCAAGTACCTCTGCATGGTTCATCATTTCTAATGTCGGTAATTCTATTACTGTATTCATCGTTTTGCCAGTTTTTCCTAACTGTTTCAGAAACACATCCTAATTGTATTTCATAATTCGGTTCACCGTTGATCATTTTGGGCATAATTCCACCAATAACATCTGTTGTATTCCAGTCTGCATTTGCAGTGTGCTCTTCAGCATAATATCCGCCATTTTCTGTCCAAAAAGTCCTAGGTATCTTTCTTGCAAGTTCTGTTTTTCCTGTTCCCACAGGTCCTGCAAGAATTACATGGCGCCCACTTGCTATGCTGATTACAATCTCTCGAACTATGTTTGGGTCAACAAGAAAGTCTTCACGAATTTTTTGTATTCCTGTTTCCATTTCAGTAGAACTCAGTCTTCTTAAAGGAACATCTTCAAAAATTTCAAGTTCGGAATCAGGTGAAATTATTTCATCATATAGTTCCTGATCAATTTCAACTATTGAGTTCTGACTGGTCCAGCTTGGAGATTTCATGATTTTTTCTTGTAGTGATTTCTCGGCTTTTTTTGGAACAAGAGTAGACGTGGATATAGGCGTGTTAGGGTCAGGTTTGTTGAAGAATTCAAAATCAGACATGATAGCGATGAATTCGTTGTCTGGTTCTTGATTTACGGATTCAACGTCACCGTATCCCCAGAAATACAATTCTTGGCCTTTAAGATAGTACCAAATAGTCTTTGAACTTGAATTGACTTTTGTGTAATCTCCAATCTTCTCATAGCGGTATGATTTTCCAAGTTCGTCGTCCCATTTCTTCTGATCAGGGCTATATTTTACGAGTAAGAAGTTTTGCTCTGAATGCTCCTCAGGAAATTTGATCAGTGCGTTCCACAAAAAGTGGGAATAATCTTGATTGGACCATTTTGACATGACAGGGTGTGAATTTTTTATTTCTAGAAGCAGCAATTGCCTTTCAATAATTTTTCCTTCTAGTGCTTTTTGGTGCAAATCAAGTTTTTCAAGAATCTTTTCCAGGTGTGGTTTGCTATGTATGTCCAAGAAAAGATCAGGGAAATACACTGAAAGAATTTTTGAACGGACCTGACTTTTTATCTTAAAATCCACTTCAAATGTGTTTGAGATTGATCCAACATCGCCATCTTTTTGGAATTGCCTGCCAGCACCAAGAATGATATTGATAGAACGTTTAATCTGATCAAACGCCTCTTCAGAGGATTTGAAAAATGTTTTATTGTATTTGTAATCTCCCTCTGATTTATTATAATAAATTCCAAATTTGTTTGCAGGAGTCCCACCAATGCCTCCAAAACCAATTATCCCTTGTTCTAATCCGTAACAAAACGTGGTTCTATTCGTATCTCCTGTTAAAGGATCATGTTTTCCAATCACATATTCGTCTATTGTCATTTCAGAAATTTTGTGAATTGGAAATCGTGAGATAAAGTCCTCTCTGCTTTTCATTCTTTCTTCTTCGGACTCTCTATCGGGATTGAAATATTTTCTATTCTCGTCAAATTTCTTGATTAATTCTTCTATGTCTTCGGATAAACGTAATGTAGGCATTGTTTCATTGGTAAAAAAACTACCCCATTTCTCTCTAGTATTTTCTAAAAGTTCGTAGAGAGGTTTTCCTTCGGTAATGTGATTTAGTCCTTTCACTAACGGAAGACCTTCGTTAAGTGGAATTAATTCTGAATTATTCTTGACTACCTTTAAGGTGTCTAGATAGAACCTGTGAGTAAAGTAGGTTTTTCCATCTCTTTGTTCTTCTGGCCAATACGGATTATCTTTCTCAATTTCTTTTTCCGAAACTAACCCTATTCCAAAAAAGCCCCTGTCAGAAAAAGGAGTGGGTTGATCTTTTGTAGCATAATAAAATACAACATCTCCCTCTTTCAGTTGATCATAAACTGCGATGTTTGAAGGAGTTGTATCTGCAACTCCCCACTTTACAGGTAAATTCTCAAACGTAAATCCCCAATTTTCCCACGGCCCCAATGCAATAAAGTAATTTCTTTTGTTGTTTGGTTTGTTTTTGTAGATTTTTTGGTTACAAATGGAAATGATATCAAGCGCATCAGATGAATCAAATTTATCAGTGATGTTTATTCGATAACCATTATCTTCTGAAATGATAATTCCATTTTTCTCTAAAATTGAGAAAACCATGTGATTGGAATAGTCTTGTGGAGGCTTATCACGATTGTAGAATTCAAGTTTTCCTACCAACAGTTCTTTTGATGCAGATCCTTGGTTTTGAAACAAAACCTTGATCACAACAAACTGAAAATTTCCTTGAGGGCGAATCTGGTCTCCCAAATAGTATTTGATTTCTTCAACTTCAAGTGATTCTTGACTGTTAGGGTCTTGATATTTGCCATATCTTGCAGATTTTGCCCTTGTGGAAATACGTGAATTACAGCAATTACACGACAAACCGTTTTCTGGATTTCCATCAGGCGCTCCAGTTCTTGTGTTGTGTGTATGTTCTGGTGACGGAAACATAAAAATTTCACATGTATCACATCTTACTTGGCCTGATGCATATCTCCCTCCATCTACCGGTTTTTTTGCATTCCATTTAACACATAATCTTCTGCATGGCATTAGTTCCTTCGTAGCATTTTTAACGGTAAAAGCTTTTCTGAGCTTTTTTAATTCAAATTTTTGAAAATTACAAAGTTGATGTTATTAATTTTTTGTCAATATGTCCTAAATGATTAATTTGAGTTTACTGAAAAACTGAAATGTTCTCTATGTCAAAAAATTGATCGCTTTTAGAGGCTACTGGAGTAAATGGTACGACATCATTAATTATTTTGTCTATGGAATTGAAACTTTCTTTTGTTCTTTCATTTTTTCGGTGAACAAAATTGGCCAACTTCTATATACGCATGCATGTTGTGCTCTCAATTGAATTTAAACCCTTAAAGAATGTCTCAAGATACCTGGTTCTGTTTTGTAACAGCTAGCTTGGATCCTCAGACGAAACAAAGATCTTGAAGTATCTAGGCAATTTGAAATAATTATTGCAAAATCAATTAAATCCTGATTTTTCCCCTTTTATCACAAAGGAAAATTCCTTGTATTGTGTCTTTATTGTTACCTTGTGTTCTGCAATAGTAGTATCATTTGCCGGTCTGCATGGTATAAACTGAATTGTATTTGACTTATCAGTTGGAAGATGAGAGTTACTTGGTTTTGCATACCATGCATGCATAAAACATTTCTGTCCGTCACACCAAACCTCTGAAATATCTACATCATAGTTGCCGCAATTAAACAACTCTACAAAATACGAATTAGACTCCTCATCCCATCTGTAGGATTCCATATTAATGTCGATTCCAAGAGAGGCAACCTTGTTTGTTGTATCTTGCACAAATTCACATGATCCAGATACAAAGCTGCGAATGCTCCTATTTTTTATTCCCTTTGCTTTTTGTGTAATCTCTTTGCATTGCTTTAGGGTATCAAAGATTGGCAAGTCTTTTCTAAAGTCATGAGTGGAATCTGAATTCACATTCAGGTTGTTGTCATTTTTATAGTTCTCTTGTTGTTGTAATATTTCTGCTCCATATTTTTTAAGAATCTTCTCTGTTACTTTGGTTTTGATGGATAACTCGTCTGTACTGTCTGAATGCCATCCTGTCTTGTATTGACTTGGAATTTTCTGCAATATCAATTGCGCAGTTTGCAGTAAATGGCATAGCTGCTCTGATAACTTTACAACTAGTACGTCATTGATCATCTCTGAAACGTCATCTTGAGTTATACTCTCAAGTGTATGCTTGTCATCATAGTTGTTGACAGAGATTGCATCTATGTTCAAGCTGTCCTCTTCTTTTGTAGCAATATCTTTGTCTTCATTGTCTTCCTCACACAAATCAAGATACGGTTGGACTATAGGCTTGATGTCAACTAGAACATGACCAATTGTAGTTGCAGTGTCTAGTTCACCTTCTTTTACAAGATTAGCCATTTTGTCTGCAAGCCCATTCCAAAATTCCAGCAGTATCGGAGATGCAGGGCCAGGATCCATAGTCTCAGATATTGGATCCAGGATTCTGTTCAAGTATTGACTGATTCCGCCCTTGTCTTTTATCTTAGCCAATGCCTTTCTATTTTTTGCATTAAATGAAATATGCATAGGCTTGTGTCCTCCATCTCTTGGTTTTGGGCCACTCCTTTTGTCATGCGGATCAAACCCGGAATCTTTCATGTTCTCTATTTTCCATACATTTGATAAATAGATGGCCATCTATTGTTCCCAGAACATGCGTAACTCTTGGCCAGCTTTTTTCTTAAGATACACTAACGTATGATATAGTGTGAAAAACACAATCACACTAACAGAAAATGATCTAGCACAAATCCAGAAAAAGGTTTTGGATCTTGGAGTAGAAATTAACGAGTTTAGAGGTTTACTAGTATCATACCAGGCAAAGATTCGACGTACACTTTTGCTTGCTGATAGTTATTCTAAAACAGGAGATGAATTATTATGAATACCTTTGATACCATAGTGTATACTGTAATTCTTGGAGTAATGCCAATTATTGCAGGTGCAATCAAAAACTATTCTTCAAACGGTATAATACGGATTCTGACAAGATTTGTAGTACCTACTGTATCTGCAGTGCTAATAACGTACACATTATTTTTTAATGAAATGATGCTATCTGTGTTTGATGCAATTGGTTATGATAATTCTAATGTTGAATATATGATTGCAATATCCACCATAGCAATACTATGGTACATGTTTTACAAGCTGGTGTCCTTTGGTCAACGTATTGGAAAACAAGAAGATGCGGGAATACAAGCTGATATCAACATGGTATCATATCGTGTCATGCAAGTATTTGAACCAAAACTCAATGATTTTGCCGAAAACATAAAAAATGACAATGGCGATACACTAGACGAGTTTAGGACAAAAATAGAGTCTGCAATATTTCCAAAAATTGAAAATGTAAAAGAAAACCAAAACAAGATTCAAGATACTGCAGATTCTCTTTGTAATGCACAAGAACAATCTGTCTTGAGTCTCAACAAGCTTCAAGAAAACGTTGACAGTTTGTCAGAGAAAATAGAAGATCAGAATCAAATCATAGGTAAAGTTAATTCATGGCTTGAGAACAATCCTCATCTTTATGAGATTTTGCTGTCTAGAATTGAGGCAATCAGTATTCAAAACAAGACAAATAAAATTTCTGATATCAGGAATATAACCAATGATGATGACTCTACTGATGATTCAAATACAAAGACTTTGCTAACTACTCAGGACGGCATTGCAAACCGTGCCATTGGACACACAAAGCAGCAAGAGATGGCACAATACCTGCGTGATGTGGGTTTTGAGGTAGGTGATGGTCATGGTGCAGGAGAGCCTGATTTTATAATAAAAAAGAAGAAAATTACTGGTTATGATCTGGATGGTACTGGAGAAGAGAGTATTATGGAGATTGTTGCAGTTGGATCCTGTAAGTCATATACACTAAAGAACCAGCCAAAGAAAAAACAGCGTAGAATATCAACTGATGACTGCATCCCCGAAATAACCTTAGCCAAAAAACTATGCATTCCAATGATCATTCTTGTGACAAACAGAAACAACAGCAGACGTTGGGCTGCAAAAATATCATATGATAATTTGGTAAATGAGGACGGCAAAGGAAAGAAATGGAGTGGTATTTCAACTCCGGTAATATTTGCGCAAGATGATCCAGAGTCTGCACATATGCTAGAAGAGCAATTCCTGAGTATCTTGGCATCAATTGGTGCCAGAGTATAACTCTGAGACAATCATATAATGCTATGTATATTTTCTCTTGATATGCTTGTAGGAGGTGCTGATGTGTCAGGTGACAGACGAAGGGAAGGTCAGAGAAACTATATTGCTTTTCTTGTAGGAACTGAAGAGAGAATCAACAAAATTTACAAGGACATTGGAATTAATGGAATCCACATGTCAGAGCTTTCTGAAAAGCAAAGAATGCAGGTACATCGTAATCTGAACTTTAATTCCAAAAATGTTCACGCTTGGTGCTTGCATGTTCAGCGACAGCGTATTGAAAACTACATACTAAACCATGACAGGTTACGAAATTACAAAAAACCCAAAGTCAACATTCACAAAAACTTTGACTATCATCTGCTAAATTCACTCAAAGCTGAGCTTGAAAGTTTTGCGTATTCGCATAAACAAGAATTCTCAGACATTGTCATTCAGACTGACAGCGATATGAGCGATACAATTGAACAATGGAACATGATGAGAGTCGATGAAGGAAGAGCCTATGAACTAGCTGATGCAGTAGCTTGGTTAAATCAAAGAAATATCCCTATTGATTCTTGTAATGACATGGACTTGAGAGAGGATATCAAACTATCAATGGAGCAGGATTTGCTGAAATGATGATATCATAATGACAATAAAAAATCAGGAACAATTGACCCCTAACGCCATCGGAAGATTCCGTTAACTTAGGGGGTAAGTATCCTGATGATACTATAACGTTATTCCACTATAAAAAATCTTGGACACTGAACATTCATCAAACTTGCCTACTTTATGCAATAACTGGTATTAACATCGTTTGTTTATCTCATAATCAAATATCGTGAAGTACTATCCCTAATGATTACTCCACATCTGTAATATGTACAAGACTGCACTAAACTACTCAAAACTACCCTAAACTGCACCTTATTATTATATAGAAAATCTCTTAATCATTCAGAAATATAGTAACTACAATATCTTGTCAGAGTCAAAAAATGACAGAACATCATTTGTTTTGTTGACATGTAATGAGACAAAAAGAAATAGTGTAATAAAAGAACTCAAAAACATACCCAATATTTCAGATGTAATACCTGTTCAAGGAATCTATGATGTTTTGGTACAGATAAACATTCCACATGAGAAAATAAGAAACATGGTAAACACAAAGATAAGATACATTGATGGTGTCAATTCCACCTTGACCCTAATTGATTCAAACTAGATTAATTTTAGTTGGATATACTTGATATCATACTATGAAAACAAAATATCTAAGATACTTGGCATCGGTAAATTTTTTTATGTAGTTAAGACGGCTTGTCCAAAATGTATGCCCAATGGTTGGCAATAGATCACAACAGTGTAATATTGCTCAAAATTAATGTTATCTAAAGAATAGTTTTGATCCCCCCTTGCTTCCTTTTAATTTCTCAAGATGAACTCCAGTTTTGATATCACCGTCATTTGTAAGATAAACTCTAAGGTCAGGACAGTTTGTTACCTGAAAGTCCTCAAACCTCAAAAATGTATTATTATCATTTACCTAAATTATTTTGGCAATACCTACAGCGTCATGGCTTTTTAATCCAACAAATTCCCCTAATTGAAGAGTTTCAAGTTTAGATGTATTATCATCTGTCATTTCTTCAGAAATGTTTCTAGTCATTTTGATATATTGTATACTGTAAAAATTATAAATTTAATTTGTTAGATTAACACAAAGCTAGTTTGTGATAATTGAAACTTAAGACCAACAACGATTAGTTACTTGGTGAGAGATCCAATGTGTCTATGTTTAATTTTTGGACAAATAGTATTTAGATCATTCTGAGGAATGATACGTTCTTCTTTTAAGCAAATTCTACAAATTGTAATTTAGTATTCATATGGTAGGAGTCATCTAACCGTTTAACCAACCGACCATACTAACCGTCCAAGGGATGGGCTGTATTTCACACATCCTTTTCAAATCATCTTTTGTCGATTATTAATTAATACAAATCATCTGGTGAATAGGATGAACAAATCATTCGTGTTGCTTTTATTCAAATTTTGCAAATACTAATCATGAGCAATCAAGGTAAACAAAACAAATCAAGTTGGGAAGAGATACAGGGACTGTCCTGGATTTTTTACGAGGACTAGGTTTTTCCTAATTTGAGTTCAGATATTTTTAGAAACAATCCTTTCATTTTACATTTCATTTAGAATTTGTGAAGAAAGATTCTCAAGAAATACTTTCGTGAAAAAACACATTTGTATTTCCTGAATTAATGCAATTTAATCCAGAACAACTCGTCTGATATTCTCAAAAGGATTGAACTCTCTTTCTTGTTGCACCATGTACATCCCTTCTGGGATCTGTATGGTTTTATGTTCCTGATGTACAAGTTCTGCAGATGTTTTAACTTCAAAATAAAGAGCATCAGGCTCTTGCTTGTACACGGTAACGTTTCCCTGTAATTGATGTTTGTGTCCTGTCTTTTCTCCTTCTGCTATGATGACTGTATCTGTTGGCTTTAGGTTTGAAGGGATTTCCTTTGTATTTCTT
>JAOTUX010000187.1 GCA_029863665.1 Candidatus Nitrosopumilus sp. | reverse complement strand
TTTGATGATGCAATTTTACAAAATAATATCAAATGCCCAAAATGTAAAGGAGATTTTGACAAGACAAAAAATTTCAATATGATGTTTAAAGTTGGTATTGGTCCTGAAGAAGAAGAAGCGTATCTACGACCTGAAACATGTCAATCGATCTTTGTAGATTTTCCAAGATTATACAAAACCATGAGAGGGAAACTTCCATTAGGTATTGCTCAAGTAGGAAAGAGTTTTAGAAACGAAATTGCTCCAAGGCAGAGTTTACTTCGTCTAAGGGAATTCTATCAGGCAGAGATTGAAGTGTTTTGTAATCCAAACAATCTAGATGAAATAGAAAAGTTTTCAGAGATTCAAGATGTCACTATAAGAATACAAACAGATGGAGATCCTGTATCCATGACATGTAAAGAAGCAGTAGAATCAGGGATTGTTCCTAGTAAGCTTGTAGCATATTACTTGGGAATTTTAACTGAATTTTATGAGAAAACAGGAATTGATATTTCGAAAAGTAGATTCAGAAAACTAGGAAATAAAGAAAAGGCATTCTATGCTGAAGTAGCATTTGATTTTGAAGTAGAAACTACTATTGGTTGGCTAGAACTGGTTGCATGTAATTACAGATCTAACTATGACTTGACCAGTCATGCAACAAAGAGCAAGCAGAAATTTGAGATAATGGATGGTGATGACAAAGTTTTGCCTCATGTATTTGAGATTTCCATGGGAATCGACCGAAGTCTGTATACAATATTAGAGCACAGTTTCAAAGATGATAAAGAGCATGAAAGAATAGTTTTAGCGTTAAAACCATACTTGTCTCCTGTTCATATTGGGATTTTATCTCTAGTAAAAAAAGATGGATTAAAAGAAAAAACAGACGAGATTTATCTTCAATTGAAAAGAAAATGTGATGCATTTTTAGATCATTCTGGTGCAATAGGCAGAAGATATAGAAGATTAGATGAGATAGGTTCCCCCTTTGCAATTACAGTAGATCATCAAACATTAGAAGATGAAACAGTAACAATTCGTATGAGAGATAGTATGGAACAAAAAAGAATCAGTATTTCCGAACTTGATTTAGAAGTGATCCAGTCAATAGCATACCCATAATTTTAGATTTATAATTTATTTTTATAAATCACTAAGAAAATGTTATGATTATTTCAGAGTGATATCTATATTTGATTTTTACATCTAGATGTTAGCAAAAATAAAATTGTGATTAGGGATAAAACAGATTTCAATTAAGAATTCTTTCCACACAAAAATTACTTGATGTAGAATTTGATTTGTAATAATTTGGTGCAGAGAATTCTCTAGAGGGATGAAAAATCCAATAATGCCATCCATTAAAAAGTCTAAGGCAAACACCTCATCTTCTTCTACACCGACAAAAATGACTTACAGAAACCGATAAAGAAAGTGGAAATGTACCTAAAAAACAGATTCCATGATGGAAATTAAGGACACATATTGATCCGATTTGAATCTCTTATTTTTGATGAATTATTGTAAAAGATAGAAATTAGATCTAAAATTCTGAATTATAATTTGTGATGACAATATTTTTAAAATAATCCTTTAATTTCTTAAACAAATGTTTTAGTGAGTAATGTTGTAACTAAAAAAATATTTATTATTTATAAAGGAAGTGCAATTGCATCACCATATTCTACTTTAATGATTTGGCTTTTTCCAGCTGGTAATGCACGTACATAATCATCTATAGATATATTTTTGGCAATTTGTTCCTCTAGTTTAGAAAATTCAATTCTAATTTTTTTAGCTGTTTCAACCATTTCTGAACCATGTGGTTCAATAATTGCATATAATGTAGAATATTTTTTAATTGGTTCAGGAGGACCGCATGTTAAAACATAATCATCATCTTGTTTAATGATACCTACAGCTAGTCTAAGAGTTTCTGATTTGATAAAATTTCTTTGTCCTTCAATAGTAAATGATCCTTTAGGTAAAAATTCTCCACTTGGTGCAGATTTTTTTACTTGATCAGGATGAATCCAATAAGCACTTACACCATACATTCCCTCTCTCCAAGCTCTACTAAAGCAAACAGTTGCATGTGCAATTTCATTCATACTTGTATCAGGTGCAAGTTCAGCATCTTTTAAAATAAAAAACGGTGAACCAAAAATATCACCATGGAATATTTTATCATTTTTTACTAAATGTTTTCTTACTACAGCTGAATTTGATGCTGCATCTCTTCCACCTACAGTAAGATAACCATCAGTTGTAAAGAACCACCTATATCTTTCATACCAACTCTTCTTTCTAATTTCTGTAACCACAAAAAGATCTTTTTCAGATTCTGTTTTACTCTGAAATTTTTCTAATTTTTTCTCTGTTTTCTCTTTAATTAATTGGATTGAAGAGATTGCAGCTGATTGTTTTTTTGCTTCATTGAATAATACTGATGCAATTGATTGAAGAGGAGATTGAGTGTCTATTTTTATTTTTTCATTTTGAACAACAATTAATGAAATTCCTTTCTCACTAACTAATTTTGCATTGTGAATTGCCAAGATTTCTTGAGCAGCAGTATTTTCAAGTGAGAAAATTCCTTTTGATACCATTTCAAAAAGCGAATTTGCCACTGCTGTGATATTTTTGGATCTTTCCTTAACAGTTTCAATCGCTTTTTCTTGTTCAAAAATTTGTGTTTGTAATTCTTTTATTTTCTTATCAGAACCACTTGATTGTACAGATTTTCCTTTTTCTATAATATTTTCAGTAAATATAGTATCTAATCCTTCAATGAAACTATTAGCTTGTGTTATTTCTCCTTCTAATTTTCCTAATTTGAGAGGAAGTACTTCTGTTTTTTCATTTCTAACAATAACAGCATCATGATTTCCAGATATTACATCTGAAATAATTGTCTTTATCGTTTTAAAAATTTTCTTTATTTCATCATCAGATAATAGATTCCCAATTCTTTTTCCATCAATTTCTGCAGTTTCAAAAACAGCTTCAACATATTTTTTTGGTAAACCCAAAGTTCTTCCAAACCATTTTGCAGCAACTAAATCTGTTGTTTTAAGTTCATCAAAGTCCGATTCTTTTAAATTAAAAATATCTAATCCACTATTAGGAGGTTGGACATATTCCAAACCAACACCTAATTTTCTATGTCTAACATCTATTGAATGCTGTAATGCAAGAATTTTCATTTCATTGTTACAAAGTAAAATATTTCCATCTCCAAAAAATTCTCCTACTAAAACTAACTCTTTTCCAAATCCTTCAAAAGTAAAGTATGCTATTCTCTCTGCACCAATTTGTTCAATTTTTTTTAATTTTAATCGTAAAAGATCACTTCGTAATCTTTTGAGTAATCTATTTGGTTCCATTTGATCAATTTTTACTGCAGTTAGCCATACACCTGATGTTGAAATCATCATGAAAAGATCACTTTT